>DATBXT010000097.1:0-2212 GCA_036514115.1 Gemmatimonadaceae bacterium | reverse complement strand
GTCGTAGAAAACGTAGGTGCCGGGCCGGATCTCGGTTGTCTGCGGAACCAGTGGAGTCCTGGCGGCGCCTGGAGTCGAGCCCCCGGAGACAATCTTCGTTTCGAAACCCGCTGCGGCGAGCGCACCGATCACCGCGTCGATTTTGGTGCAGGCTGCCTTGAATCCTGCTTCGTCCAGCCACGAAGGCCAGTAAAAGATCCCCTGAAAATCCGAGCACGCCCTGGCGATTTGCACGGCTTGCTCGGGGGTCTGCGCGCCGGTGCGGCCCACGCCGACATCGATCTCCACCAGTGTCTCGATGCCCATTAGATCGCGCGCGACGTCGATCGAATCCACCGCCACTTTGACCCGCCGAGTCTTCGCCAATTCCCGCAAGCGCGGCAGCTTTGCTTTCACCAGCGGGTACGCGATCAGCACGTCGTCGCCGGGGAGCACCTCCGCTTCGCCGATCTTGGCGACTGTTATTCCGATGGCGCCGGCGTCGAGCTGCATCCGCGCGATCTCAGGAATCTTGTGGGTTTTCACGTGCGGACGGAGCTCAACTCTCCAGCCGCGACACTGCTCCTGCATCTGGGCGATGTTTCGGCCCAGAACATCGAGATCTACGTAGAGGCTGGGCGTGTCGAGGTCGAACGCGTCCACTACTTCGCCTTCCTCGCAACGCATTCGATCTCCACCGCTATTCCGCCGGGGAGCGCGCCGGCCTGAATGGTCGTGCGCGCCGGATACGGCGCGGAGAAGAACGTCGCATAGACTTCGTTCATCGCCGCGAAATCGTTGATGTCGCGGAGATATACGTTGCACTTGATGACGTGGTCCAGTGATGATCCAGCGGCGTGTAGAATGGCTCGCACGTTCTCGAAGGTACGTCTCGTCTCCGACCTCACGTCGGCGGTCTCGAGAATCCCGGTCTGTGGATTGATGCATCCCTGACCCGAGGCAAAGATGAGGTCTCCTTCTATGACTGCCTGGGAGTACGGCCCAATAGGCTTGGGCGCCTTGTCCGTCACGACGGCGTGTCTCATGTGCTCCTCTTCATTCGATTCCAAAGGTGATAGACGGGGAATCCCGCCGCGGCGATGACGAGCCCGTAGATCGGCGAGAAATTGCCGACCTGGATTTCGCCCCACACGATTGCGGACACCCCGACAGTGGTGCCAACGACGAACAATAGCGGCACCAGCGGATAGCCGGGTGTGCGAAACGGCCGTTCGACCTCGGCCATCTTCCGCCGGAGCACGAAGACAGCGGCGACAGCAAATATCAGCGCCGCCCATTCCACGACCACAAAATACGTGGTGAGTGTATCGAAATCCCTGAGGACGAGCACCATGATGATGGCGACCGCGCTCTGCAGCATCAGCGCGGTCCACGGCGTCGACCAGCGTCGGTGGGTTTCGCCCAGGAAGGAGAAGATGAGCCCGTCCCGCGCCATCGCGTACGCGACGCGCGGCTTTGCCAGAAGATTGCCATTGAGCGCGCCGAAGACGCTCAGCATGATCGCAAGCAGAACCGCCACGCCACTGGCCGGTCCCGCGATGGCAGTCATCACCGTTCGGGCGATTGCTTCCTTCTGCTGCGCCATCACGCCCACCGGCATCATGTACAAGTACGCCAGGTTGGCGGCGACGTACAGGGTGACGATGACGAGCATCCCGGCGATGATAATTCGCTTCATCAACCGCTCGGGCGCGATGACTTCGCCGGCGATCATGCTGACGGCAATCCAACCGTCGTAGCTCCAGATCACCGAAGCTACGGCGCGCGCCAGTCCGCCGCGCTGCACGACGCCGCCGGCCGTGATGTTGGACAAGCTGCCGTGGCCGAGCAGAAACGCGCCGAGTATGATCGCTGCGAGCGCGGTGACCTTTACGAGGGTCGTTGCCTCGCTCACTGCCGCACCGACTCGCGCGCCAAGCACGTTGGCCGAAGTGAGCAGGACGATGGCGGCGATGGCGATCATCTGCACCGCGGGCGCCGCGGCGGGCGCGGCGAGCAGGTTGAGGAGAAATTCCGCGAAGACCGTGGCGAGGGCGGCAATGGCGGTGGGCGTGGTGACGAGCACGTACAACCATCCGAAGACGAACGCAGCCGCATCGCCGTACGCCTCGCGAAGAAACACGTACACGCCACCGGGCCGCGGGAGTAGTGAGCTCAGCTCGGCGATGGCGAGGGCGCCGCAAATGCTGATGACGCCGAATGCGCTCCAGAG
>DATBXT010000096.1:0-17975 GCA_036514115.1 Gemmatimonadaceae bacterium | reverse complement strand
ACCTATCCGCGGCGCGACGGCCAGCTGGCCTGCATCCGTGAGCGTAACGCGAACTTCCGCGGGCGTCGCGGGGTCCACTGTTCCGCGAACCGGAGTGTATTCCGTGCACGCGAGGAGGTTCATGAAACAGAGGCCGGTTATAACAGCCACCACACGCTGCGAGTACCGCATCGGCGATCCCGGTTTGAGCTCGTTCATTGACAGAGTATTACACCTGATGAAAAAATCCGAGCCCGGTCGATATCGACCGGGCTCGAACTTTCACATCAGAAATCTTGGAGTACTGCTAGAACTGACCAAGGCAAGGCTGACCCGTGCCATCCGAGATCGCGTTCGGCGGATCGTTCTTGTTACGCAGACCGTTCACCCCGGTGTTCGGATCCGGAATGTTCGTGTCGGTGTTCGCCTCGGTTGCATCGTAGTAAAGACGTCCGGGGATCGGCAAACCGTTCGCCGTCGGCACCAGGTTCGGAGTGCAGGTGCGCTTGTAATCGTTCCAAGCCTCTTCACCCAGCTGGAAATCAGCGATGTACTTCTCGGTAAGGATCTCATTGAGAAGCGCCCGGCCGGCGACTACCTCCGGCGCGAGACCGTGATTTGCCCGCTCCTCGTTGAGCTTGGCGAGAGCAGTAGCCTGGTCACCCGTCCGATATGCAGCCTCGGCCCAGATGAGAGTGTTCTCGTCATAGGTGACGTACGGCTGCTGGAAATCATCAGCGCCGCGTGTCGAGCTCAACCAGCGCGGATTCCCGCTCGCCGCGAAATACTGCGTTTCACGGGGATCGTTCCGGCGGAGCAGAATTGTGTCCAGGGTGGTGCCGATGCCGAGGTCGCCACCGCGTCCCGCCGGACCGTGGAACTGGAAGTAGAAGTTCGTCTCTGAACCGGTCGATGTGAAAGCACCGTTGTAGTTCCCGGCATTGCTCGAGATTCCCTTCTGTGCTTCGGCCAGCGCCTGGGCGTATGCAGTCGGCCGTACTTCGCCGGTGTGCATATAGAATCTGGCCTTCAGCGTGTGCGCGAATGCAGTCCATTTATCGGTGTCGCCGCCATACACGAGATCGGCGTCGCCCGGACCGGCGTTACCCGCAACGTTGCTGTTGATGTTGGCAATTCCCGCCGACAAAACCTGCTGCACCGAGTCATACACGAACAGCTGGTCGTCGAGCGGAGGGTTCGCCGTTCCCTGGAGCGCTTCCTTGTACACGAGGTCGCCGAAAAGATCGGCCCCGGTACCCATCAACGCTCCTTCCATCACCTGGGCGATGCCGACGTAGAGCGAGTCGCCCACCTGGCGCGCACCGGTTTGCAGCTTCTTGATGTCAACCAGACCACCACCGGTGTACAGCGCCGCGTGCGTCCCGTTCGTCGTCGACTGATCGTGCGAGTAGCTTGCTTCGAGCGCGCCATACTGATTGGCAACGCCGTGGAATTGTTGCGCGAGAATTCCCGTCAGGCGCGCCGGATCGCTTCCCCAGTACGCCCACAGGTTTTCCTGAGTGGAGACGAAATACTGATTGTTCGTCGCCGTTGTCTGGCGGTTAGGATCGGTGCTGGTTTCGCCGCCGGTGAGGAAGTTGTTGCATCCTCCGACCACGGCTACTGCGCCGGCAACCATGAGCCTGCCCGCAATGTGTTTTATATAAGTATGCACTTCTCTAATCTCCGTTTTTGACTAGCGAGACAGGCTGAATGAAAGTACGAACGACCGCGTCGGCGGATTGATGAAGTAGTCGAGTCCCTGCGTCAGGAACTCTGCTCCTCCAAGGTTCACCTCAGGATCGAACCCACTGTACTTCGTCCAGGTCTTGAGGTTTCGGCCGGCGATGCGAATGTCCAGGCTCGAGAATCCGGTCGAGTGTCTCACCGCCGGATTGTCGAAGGTGTAGGTGAGGGAGATTTCGCGGAGCTTGGTAAAGCTGCCGTCCTCCACGAACTGCTGGCCAACCGTGCCGAATCCACCACCATCCGCAAGGAACCAGTCCTGCCATGCAGTGGCCGACGTGAACGGAACAACGTTCTTCCCCGGCCCAGCTGTGGTCGGATAGATGTTGGTCATGTAATTGACGCCGTACTGGCCGTTCGTCTGGGTGCGGGCGTAGGTGTCCTTGCCCGTGCCGAAGAAGTCCAGTACGCCCCGGGTCCCGTTCCAAACGCTGCCGCCCTTGCGAACATCGAGCAGTGCAGACGTCGAGAACTTGCCCCAGTGGAAGTTGGTGTTCCACGACATCGTGTACTTCGGATTCGGATCAGCAATGATGCGCTGAGTCGGATCCCCGATCGGCAGTCCGTCGTCTCCCAGGAGCAACGCACCCTTCGGCGCGCCTCCGCAGGCGTTAGGATCGGCATCGATGTCCGATACAACGCCAAGGCCCGGGACAGGGATGTTGGTGAGTCCACGCCCGCAACGGACGAAATCCGATCCCTGAATTACACCAGGGGCGAATCCAACCGCCGACGTACCGATGGCGCCGTTAAAGCCTTCGAGGTTGTAGTTGATGAACTCTGCCCCGTTCAGGCTGAGGACCTTGCCCTTGTTTCTTCCGTACTGCACACCGATGTCCCAGCCGGTGGTCGGCGTCTGCAGCGGATGCAGATTGAGCACGAGCTCGAGACCCTTGTTGGAGATCTCCGCAGCATTCAGGACCTGTTGCGTAGCTCCATTTGCAGCGCCGTTGATGGGAGCGCTCAAAATGATATCCGAGCCACGTTTGTTATAGCCCGTCGCTGACATGTCGATCCTGCTGTTGAGGAATGCCATGTCGACTCCGAGCTCGGTTTCCTTGTTCCTTTCAGGCTTGAGGTCCGGATTGCCCTCGGTGCCGCTGGTCGCCAGCGCGCCCTGCCCATTGATGCCGGGCTTCAGCAGATCGCCATAACCGCCCAGACCAAAGAACGTGGTGTTGGTCAGTGCGGTTACCGACGCGTATGCGGGCGGCTCCTTACCCGTCTCGCCGTACGCGAGGTGCAGCTTGCCGTAGGAAAGAATCCCGGTGCGATCGCGGTGGTTGAGCAGGTTGCTGAACGTCCACGCCGCGCTCGCCTTGGGGTAGTTCGCCCTCGGGTTGGCACTGCCGAACGTCGAGAACCCGTCATTACGAATTCCGAGATTCAGGACGAGCTGATCGAGCAGGCTGAGCTCGGCCTGCGCGAAATACGCCTCGATGTGTCTGAGCGCGCGATACTCCTGAACGAACGGAGTGATGGTGTTCTGAATGTTGTAAGGCGTCGGCGCGATCAGCTGCTCGCCAAACGCGTAGGTCTGACGCAGACGGCGAGAGTTGAGATTCTGCCCCACGCTGAAAGTCAGATCAGTGTTGGTGCCGAAGCTGTGTCTCGCGGTCGCGATCAGGTTGTGATCGATCTCGAGGTTGTTGATGTCGTTGCGGGTGACATTTCCAACCGCGTCTGCGCCCGAGGTTAGGGGCAGCGCCTCGAGGCGCCAGTCGTTGTAGTAATCCGCTCCTAGGGTCTCGCTGATGTTGAGCCACTCGAGCGGAGTCCAGTCGATGTTGACGTTGGAGACCGATCTTCCCAGCTCGCTGCGATTACCAGGATTGTCCAGCACGAAGAACGGATTGTCGTAATAAACATGGGCCTGCATAGACGCGATACTGGTCGCGTTCGGAAAGCGGTACGCGCGCTGCAACCCGTTGGGCAGATAAGTATCAGCGTTATTGAAGTCCGGCGGAGTACGAAGAGCCCCGAGCATCACGCCGGAAAGGTTGGATCCTTTCTGAGTGAATTTGCCGCGGGTATCCACGTAGCTGAGGTTTCCGCTGATCTTCAGCTGCGAATTAACCTGCTGCGTGCCTTTCAGTCGAACCGAGGCGCGATTGTATTTGTTATTCGGACCCTTGAGGTAGCCGTTCTGGTTCATCAGACCGCCCGACGCGTAAAACGTCGTACGCTCGTTACCACCGGATACCTGGAGGTTGTTGTCGGCCGTCAGCCCGGTGTCGAACAACTCATCAGAGTGATTGAACAGGGGCGTGCCTGCGGGAGCAGACGGACCCCACGAATACCGGGCGACACTGCAATCAGGACCGCCGCAGGTAGCCGCGACTTCGTCGAGTCCCTGAACGAACTGGTGCTGCAGGACGTCGGGCGAGCTGACCTTGTCGAAAGTCTCGGTGGAGTTGAACGTCCACTTCGTGGCGCCCGCAGCTCCGGATTTGGTCGTGATCAGAACGACACCATTCGCTGCACGTGCCCCGTAGATGGCGGCCGCCGCGGCACTCTTCAGCACCTGAATCGACTCGATGTCTGCAGGGTTGATGTCTGAAGCGCGGTTTGGCGCAACCGTGCTCTGATTCGCTCCCGATAGCGTACCTGATCCGCTGACGATACTCTGGGTGGAGATCGTCTGATTGTCGATAGGCTGACCATCGACTACGAACAGCGGCTGATTGGTTCCGGAGAGAGACGACGCGCCGCGGATCTTGATCGATGCCGATGCGCCCGGCTCACCGGATTGGGTACGCACTTCGACGTTCGGAGCCTGACCTGCCAGCGCCGAGACGACGTTCTGGGGATTCGCCGCGCGGTTGAGCGCGCTGCTGTCGACAGTGTTAATGGTCGTCGTCAGTCTTTCGCGCGTGGTTGATGTTCCAGCGCCCGTCACTACCACGACGTCGAGGTTGAGCGGATTCACGACCAGCGAGAAATCCTGGGTGAGATTCGCCCCTGACGCGATCGTCAACGGCACAGTGCGCGCCGCATAGCCGATCGTGCGCGCGAGCACGACGGACGACTGCCCGTTTGCGCGCGAGCTGGGGACGACAATCGTATACCGACCCTGGTCGTCGGTGTGCGTTCCAATAGTGGTGCCCTGAATGAGAACAGTTGCCCCGGGCAGTCCTACGCCTTGCTCATTCGTGACGCGGCCCGAGATTGTTGCTCCACTCTGCGCCCTCAGTGTCGAGGTGGCGCCGAGGAGAAGTGCGACTGCGGCGGTGCAATTTCTGACGAATTTTCTGATCATTCCTTTTGTAGCATTGGGTGGGTGGAAACCGTAAACCGGCCGAGCTCTTCCCGACATAAACGTGTACTGCATAGCTCTCCCCTTCATGTTCGTGCGCCAACCCGCGCACGGTGTGGGCGTTCACTCTGCGACTGAGCGAACTGGATGTCTCCGTATCGCATGCAACGCGATCATCGTTTGTCCAAAACGATTTGTTGGGCGACACGACGATTCGTGTCGCGGCGCGACGCGCGGCAACGGAGGTCTGACTTCGAATGCTTGAACGATGGACCAGCAGATTACAAGTCAACCGTTGGACATCCGAATGCCCCGCTTTGGTTGTCGGCAGGCGTCGACTTATTGCGCGAGCGAGTTGGTTCGCCGGTTACACTTCGCGTTATTGAAGAGCTGACAGACAGGATTCTCGACGCGCTGCTACTATAGAGAAAGCGTCAGAGTGCGACGCGCGAGATGCGTCGTCGTGGGATTCCGATTCGGAATCGTTCGCGTGCCGCGGGTGGGAGGCAGACGCGGAATTGTCTCCGCCTCGACCGAAAACTTTTACAATTTGTTAACGAAAGCTTGGCAGCCGATCGCGCTCTCGGACACCTTCGGCGAATGGCCCGAGCAGGTGACCGATGCTGTTTGCATAGTAGCTCACGAGCTGGCGATTCCCTTCCATTACCGAGTAGCCATCGCCGACCCGAACCAGTATCCGCCGCATCGCCAGCATCCGCCACGCGCGGTCGAAGATCTCGTCAACGCTGCCTTCCCTGTAGATGACCCGCGCGTTCAGCTCACGCAGCACGTCGCGCATCTCGCCCATGCGCGCGACCAGCTGCGCGTGCGAGATGAAGTCTCCGTCGAAGCTCTGGATCGCGGCGCACGCCAGCGCGACCGACGTAACCGGAATGATGGCGGCGATCTTGTCGAGCACCGCGTCGGACAGCATCTGCACGCGCGCCAGCCGATCTGCTCGATCGACGGTGAACAGATCTCCAACCTCGCGATCCTGCTCGTCGATCCACGGCGCGACCGCGACTGGCTCGCCAATCACGACGGCCGCGCGCCCGTAACGCTTCCACCGCCGCGCGACGAGACGCGCGACGTTCCACCACACGTAACGCAGTACTTCCATGAGCTGAGTGCGGCGCGGTGGACGCGTTCGGCCCTCGCGTGCATCGAGCTCGCGAAGGAGCGAGCGGTCTTCGAGAACTCGATCATAGTTGATGGCGACCGGGACGATGTACAGCCGCTTGCGCATTGCGGGATCGCGCCCCACTCCGAGCAGGTAGTCGAGCAGCCCGATCTTGGCCTTGCCCAGTCTTCCGTCGCGGCTCAAGCCGCCCTCGAGAAAGATTCCCTGAGTCACGCCGTTCCGCGTTATGAGCTGCACGTAGCGCTCGAGAACCGTGTGATACAGTTTCTCGCGATACTTCCGGCGGATGAAGTAAGCGCCAAACGACTTGAAGATGTACTCGAGCGGAAATGTCCTGGCCCACTCGCCGACAGCATAGGAAATAGCGACCTGCCCTGAGAGCACGTAGCCGACCAGAACATAGTCGGCATTGGAGCGGTGATTCATGAGGTAGATCACGATAGCGTCGCGGGGCAACAATTCGCGGGCGGGACGTCCCGCATACTCCGCCGAAACTTTGTAAAAGAAATTCAAAAACACGCGGCTGAACGCGAGACCGATCTTGTAGTAGGTGAGAATGTTGAAGAACGGAACGATCTCGTCGATGTAGGTCTCGACGCGCCGCCAGGTCTCTGCCTGCGGTACGTTGCTCTCCCGCGAGTGTTCGTCCACGGCTCTGGCGATCGCCGGATCGTCGAGCAGACTCGCCCTGATGAAGGACTTTTTTGCGAGCTTGAAGCGATCGATTCGCGCGCGCGAACGATGCAGGGCGCGGAGTGCGGTGGTATTGGCTCGTGCTCTGACGGCGATGAAGATCCCCGCGGCGGCCAGCGCGGTGAGAACCAACCAGACCCAGGTCATCCGCTAAATTCGGCTCGGAGGATCGATCCGGCAAATGCAAAAGCGCGCCGCCGAAGATTTTCGGCGGCGCGCTTCCAATGGTGGTGCTGCTGCCTGGAGACCTTACGCCGTCGGGACGCGATCGACGAACCAAACAACTGCCGGGTTCGTAAACGCTGCGGTCTGCGGAGCGGACGTACCCGCAACCGAGCGCGGGAAATAGTACACGGAGAAAGCAGTTCCAGCGCTGTTCACCGCAGCCGCCGGAAGCTGACCGGCAAGCGGAGGTGTGGTGGTCGGGCCGGCCGCGGAAGCGGCGACCGTTCCGGAACCCGCTGGTGTCACTCGAACCGCGGCATTGCCGGTAGCGCGCGTGACGTAATTCGAAGCGCCGAACGCGCCGATGTTGGCGGCGGTCGCGGGCGGCGTCGCCGGATCGCTTGTGGCTGTGACGAGGTACGCGTCAACAGCGCCGGTGCTGGCGTTGACGGCGCGAACCGCAATCTGACCCGCCGGCGGAGTCGGTGCATCGTCATTGATTACGACGAGATGCACGTGGGTCGGCGTTTCGCGCGTGAGCAAAAGCGTGTAGCGCGAGTTCGCGGCGAACGTGATGGTGGTGTCGACCATGAATGCCGAAGTGATCGCGGCGACGTTGCTGTTCGGGAACACGCGGATGTGGCGGGCCTTTGCCTCGACGGGCTGGTGTTCAGTGCCCCCGCGGAAAGGAATTGCCTGGATACCCTCGAACGAGTATTTGATCTGGTCGATCATTTTCACATCGACGGCACCGGAATCGGCGAGTCCGTTGATGAAACGCACGCCCGCCAAAGGCGGAAGGGCGGGATCAGTGACATTGTCACTGCTGCCGCACGCGCCGGCGACGGCAGCGGCGATCACAAGCGTAGCGAGACGAGAAAGACGCATTAGCGGTACTCCATAAAAAGGCCAGAAGTTGGAGTGACTCGAGCTGAGTCACTCCTCAGACTTTACTACTGATTCTGCGGTGGTCCTGGATTGCCCTGTTTTTCCGGCGATGACCCGGCGAAAAGACTCCGGCTCATTATGAACGCCAACACACCCGCTGAAACGGCGGCGACAGTCAAAAAGGTCCGACTGCGCGAGAACTGCCGCTCCTTTCCATCCTGAACCAGCATTTTCTTTATCGTCAGCGGCTCACCCGACCACTTGTTGATGCCGCCGTTGAAGTAGCTCACCGAGTTCACCGCCAGGACGAATGCCGAATCCGTGCGCGACTCCAGCGTGCCTTCGATCACCTGCGCCGCCGGACCAACACTTGGGCCGAGACTTACCCGACCTTCGTCATTCAATCCGAGAGCGACCACTGAACCTGGCGGCGTCGTCGGCTGAATCGGCGCGTAGGTATAGCATCCCGAAACCACGCCCATCAGGAACGCCAACAGACAACCACCAGCGAAACGCTTCACCGGGATCCCGGTCGGTCGCGCCACATTCGCGCGACCGACCATCTCCACGGAAGTTTTTACTTCATGCATCGACACTACCCCTTACTGCGTTATGAATCAGAATCCGTACGTGCCTTTCGCTGCCACACCCGAAGTGGTATAGCTCGGCTTGATTCGGGCAAACAGCTCCTGGTAGGGAACAGGCCACTCGAGCGCAGTGCCCTGCGCAAGATCGCCCCAGCCACGCGAGTCGATGAACCACTCGGAGTAGCCGACCAGGTCCGTCTCGGTACGCTTCTCCCACTTCATCGCTTCCATGATGTTGCCGCAAGCGGTGGTGGTAAAAGTTGGCGGCTGCGGTACGCGCGGTACGCAAGCGTTGCCGCCCGGCACCTGATCGGTCAGCGCGCTGATCGCCGTTAACGCCGGCAGTCCTGCCCGAGTGCGCGACTTGTTGATGAGAGGCATCGCGGCGACGAAGTTGCCCGCTCTGATGTAGCCTTCCGCCGCGAGCATGTCGTTCTCGACGACCGGGTACATCACGTACGGCGCGTTGCCGCCCGTTGCGCGAATCGCCCAGCTACGCCAGTTGTCGTAGAACCAGGTGCCCCACGGATCGGCGGGAGTGTCTTCGCCGGGCGGACGATTGCGGAAGTAAAGAATGCTTCCCGCTGCCGTACCCGCCCTGCTCGTTCCAGTGACCGCCGTCTGCGCGGCACGCGTCTCACCCGAAGGGAATCGCTTGTCAGGCGTACGGAGCAGGAATGGAGTACGCGACAGGACAGGCTGCTGAAGCCATGCGTCGTATGCTCCGGTGGTATCGGCCATGCCGAGAATGAACGGCGTCATCTGGCTCCAGCCCGACGAAACCGCCAGCTGGCTGAGCACAGCACCGCTCCAGCCGGTCGTCGCGTTCGTCAAAACCACGAAATCGGAGGTGATGCCCGCGCCTGCGTCGGCAATGACTGCCGGCCAGTCTACCGCCGCGCGCTCCGCGGGCGTGCGAGCCTGACCAGCCCGGAACTTCGCCTTGTAGGAGTGCAGCAGTTTGATGAAGTCGGCGCGGCTCATGTCCGCTGGCTGCGAGAGCCAGTCGAGAGGAACGGGGAATCCGCCGGTGCCCGTCGTCGCCTGTGTGCTCGACGCGATGTTCAGCGCTGAATCGAGACTCTGGAGTGCGACGGCCATTACATCAGATGACTTCGAAAGTCCGGGGATCTCGCTCGACGGCACCGCCGCAGTGAGAATCGCGGCCGAGTCGTAGAAGAGCGCGAGATTGCCCAGGGCATAACCAAGCGTGAAATACGCGAAGGATTTCGCACGCGCATCGCGTGCAGGCGATCCGGTGCTTTGCCCAGCGGCCGTGAACTTGTCCAACGCCGCGATGGCGTTGGCCGCGCCGCGGGCGTTGCGGCTCAGGAAGTCGAAGTCACGGAAGTTACCCGCCGCGACGGTGTTCCCGATGGAGTTGTCGATCGGACTGCGCGGTATGGCTCCGCGCGTGCCCATGCCGAAGTTTCCGAGCTGCGACGAGCTCTCGAACGACATCGTGATCGTCTGATCCATGATGTTGTCCGAGCTTCCGAGCTGGCCGTTGTACAGCTGCTGAAACAGCTTCGAGACGATGGTCTCCACGTCTCTCGGCGTTCCGAAGACCTTGGCGACGTCCGGCTGGTTCGGGTTCGGCACCGTCAAATCATTACAGGCGGTGGCGAGCACGAGCGCCAGAATCGGAGCGGCGAAAGATCTGAATCTGACAGTAGTTCTGAGATGCATCCAAAACCTCACTGAAACTGGGAGGGAGAGTGGAGCGGGCCGGAGAAACTGGCCCGCTCCACGACTGGTTTGTCTTGTTAGAACGCCGTCGAAAGCTGGAACGTGTACGAGCGCAGGTTCGGGAAGCGGTATCCCGCAACCGGTGTCAACGCCGAGGAGTTGAGCGGTCCGGTGGTGTTACCCGATTCCGGATCGAAGCCCCTGTAGTTGGTCCAGGTGTGCAGGTTGCGACCGACGAATCCGATCTTCCAGTCGCCGGTTCCCGCGAGGGCGCCGACGTGGTAGTTGACGCTGAGCTCACGCAGCTTCACGTAGCTCGCATCTTCCACCGAGAAAGTGCTCGGGCCGAGCGCGTCGTACAGGCCGCCCACTCCGGAGTTGCCACCCGGAGAATTCGAGGCGCCGCGCCTCCAGTAGTATCCGATTGGCTTGGCGGTCTCGACCGTCTTGCCAGCCTGATCGACGTCCGCGCTCTGCAGATCGCCGTGTGACCAGTGGTACGCGATGTTCCACAGCTTCTGACCCTGGTACGCGTCGAGGAGGCCGTAGACGTTGAATCGGTGGAAGTCCATGCTCTGCGACAGGCCCCAGTGGTACTTGGGCAGGCCGTTTCCAACCGGGACGAAAGCAATGTTGCCGGTCGAATCACGGAGCGTGATCGGCATTCCCCAGTTCGTTCTGTTGCCCCAGGGTCCGGTGCCGAGCGGAAGGTTTGCGCTCCACAGATTGCGCGTGATGCCGTCGCTCAGCTGGTTGCCCTGCCCAACCCAAACGATGTAGCCCTGATCGTTCGTACGGAAAGCGCTGTTAGCCCCGCCGCAATCCGCCGCGAACGGCGCCGGCAGCTGGCTGCAGGATCTGACGTAATCGAAACCGTAGATCGTGCCGATCTGCTCGCCCGTGCGGAACTTGAAGATGTCGAAGGTGTTGGTCGGGCCCGGTGTGATGGTTCCGACAAACTCCGGTACGTCGAGACGCTGAATGATCGAGTTCGTGCGGTCGTAGATCAGTCGTGTCGACCAGTTGAAGGACTCGCGCGTGACGATCGGAACGTTCAGCGTGCCTTCGAAGGTCTTGTTGCGAATGACGCCGGCGTTGAGCCACTGGCTCTGGAAACCTGTTGCCGTCGGCGCCTTCACCGGCAGGATCTGCCGGTCGATGACTGCCTTCGACCAGGAGAGGTTCATCGACACGCGGTGGAAGAACTCGAGGTCGGTTCCGAGCTCTGTCTCACGGTTGATCTCAGGCTTCAGATCCTTGTTGCCAAGGAACGCGGGGTTGAGAGTTCCACCGGTACCGATGGTGTAGGTCTCGTACTGCGCGTTGAAGCGTGGGCGCTGACCGGTGGTTCCGACCGAGGCGCGCAGCTTGAAGAGACTGAGCGCGTCCGCAGCCGGCCACCATGGCTCACGCGAGGTGATCCATGCCGCCGATCCGCGGCCGAAAGTCTGCCAGCGGTTTCCAGCTCCGAACAGCGAGCTGCCGTCACGACGGACGAGTCCGCCGAGGATATAACGATCCTTGTACTCGAAATCCGCGCCGGTGAAGAAGCCCATATCGCGGATGGTGCTCTTCGTCGACGAGATCGTGAAGTCCTTGGTGGCGGCGTCAGCCGTCTCCAGTCCGGACACCACAATGCCGTCTCCGCTCAGGTCCTGCGAGCGGAGCGTCTGGTCACTATAGACGTACCGGCTCGTGAAGGTGGCGTTGAGATCATTGAAGAACGTGCGAGTCGCCGCGGCGCTCATGGCGCTGGTGAACGACTCGTTGTCGACGTTTCCGTTGCCGATGAATCCCGATGAAGTCACGGGGTTCGAGCTCGTGGTACGCCAGCCCTTGTCGCGCATCTGGGTGTAAACGCCGGTCGAGCGATCGTATCCGAAATCGCCCTCGAGGTTGACCCAGTCGAGCGGAGTGTAGCGAATCTGTGAACCACCGACGAACCTGGTGCCACGGTCGGTGCGGTGATTGTAGGCCGTCGAGTAGAGCGGATTGATGTTCTGATCGCCCTGCGACAGCGGCGTGGAGCGAACGACGACCCGTCCCTGATTGTCAGTGGCGGTCAGGTCGGCCATGTACGGCGCTCTGGTGAGGTTGAACCAGGTGCCGGCGTTGCCGGAGGTCTCGTCGAAGTTCGAGCCGTGATCGATCGTCGAGCTGTAATACGAGTTGACGTTGGCGCTGATGCGGTCGCCGAAGCGCTGATCGACGTTCACGCGTGCGGAATTGCGGGTGAATCCGGCCATGTCTTTGACCGCGCCTTCCTGCACGAAATTCGACAAGCTGGCGTAGATGCCGGTGTTGCTCACCTTTCCGCGCATGTCGACGTTGGTGTTGCCGTAGCGCGACGGCGTCACGACCTGGCTGACGGGATCACGCAGGTGCGGCCACTGCATCGCCTGGAAAATGCTGACGAGCTGGTCGCGATTCGGAGCGCTGGCGATACCGAAATCCCTGTAGAACAGCTGCGGTGGCGACGAGAAATCTTCGCCGGAATTGTTGATGCGTGAAACTTCCTGGTCCCAGTTGATGTAGCGGGCGCAGGGTGAGCCGCCGGCCGTCTCGCGGGCGCAGAACATGGTGCCACTCGGGTCCATCGCCAGCGTCGTGTACTGATTGAGCGGGAATGAGCGCTCGATGTCGCTCGTACCGGCTTCGGTGCGAACTCCGAACTTGACGCCCTGCGGCGCGTTCTTGCCGCTCTTGGTGGTGATGTTGATGACGCCTGCTCCAGCTCTCGCGCCGTACAGCGACGCCGCGGCAGCGCCTTTGACAACCTCGACATCTTCGATGTCGCTGGGGTTGATGTCAGGCAGTGCTCCCTGAAGCGGAACGCCGTCGAGCAGATACAGCGGCTGCTGCGTGCGTCCCGTCGCATTCAGCGACACTGGTCCGCGCAGTACAATAGAAGGAGCCGCGCCCGGTCGTCCACTCGCGTTCACGATCAACGCACCGGGGATCTTTCCCTGGAGCTGCGTGAGGGCGTTGGATCCGCTCACCGGCATCTGCGACGAATCGACGCGTGTCACGGTGAACGGCAGCTTGATCGCTTCCGTCGCGCGCGTCACACCCGTAACGACAACGGCGCTCAGCTCGGTAAGGTCTTTCTTCAGGTTGAAGTCGACCGACTGCGTCCCCGCGCTCAGCGCGATGGGATTCGATCCGGGTTGATACCCGATCGCACGAGCGCGCAACACCACCGGCTGTCCGCGTACTCTGGCAGCGGGGATGTTAATCGTGAAAGCGCCCGACGCGTTGGTCGTGACGGAGACGTTGAGCTCGGGGATAAAGACGTTTGCACCCGCGAGCGGCTGACCCTGGTCAGAAATGACTCTGCCGCCGATGACGGCCTCCTGACCCTGAGCCAGGACCGGCGCCACCACAAACAGGGCGACCAGGATCCCAACAAAAACTTTCGTAGAACGTAATAGTTTCGTCATGCCTACCTCAGATGGGATTTCGGAAAACAAGAGAGACTGACGCGATGGCATCCGGAAACGACGCCATGCCCAACACCGGGATGGGAAATTCCTCCTCTACTTGGAAAGGGTGCGCAGCGTGGAAAACGGGTTCGATACAGCGTGACGGGTAACGCGAATAACGAAAAGAAGAGGGCAGATGGGACGGACGGGTATCCGACCAGCTGTCTCCTTGGTCCACGAATCGGGGCGCCCAAGTAGAGGACGCGGTTTTTGAGCTTTAGACGGGTTGCGCCTCCGGGGTACGGGTGGAGGCGCAGTTTCGCCCAAAGAGATAGCAAACGACCTCGAGCCGCGCAAGAGTTTGTTGCGGGGATTCTCTCAGGTCGCGGCCAGTCACTTGTTTTGCGCGGCAGACTGTCGCGAAACCCCTCGCGCTTGGCGCGTTTTCCCAGTCAGCGCGGTCGGACGGGCCGGTTGACGGAGAACTCGAAAGGCTGCTGAACGAACTGCCGGACGGGGTGGCCGTCCTTGATCGCGGGGACGTAGCTCGCTGTAGCCAGAGCCACCCGAACGGCCTCCGTAAACAGCGGCGCGGTCGACGAAACGATTCCCAGCGTACCATCCTCGATCCGTCCCGTCGTATCCACCACAAATTCGGCGATCACCAGACCCTCCACGCCCGCCGCGAACAGGGATGGCGGGAAACTCAATTGCAACACGTGAGTGGTGTCGAGTGTGGCGCGTTTGTCGACCTGCTCCGGACTGAATACAGTCAGGTGTGAGATCATGGACTGCAGGTCCACCGCGGGAGTGGGCGGCCCGCTGATCGGGTCGGTGTCAGGACCACGAGACCATATAAGGATGGTTCCGCAGCTCGATACATCCCGATTGTAGGTGTACCGCGCAGGAGCAGTGGTCGATCCGAGGTATAGCTCTATACCCTGGATGCTCGTTGGCGAAAAACTGTCCAGATCGACTTCGCCGGACGGCATCGGCGTTCCGTCGATCCAGACAAGCGGCCAGCAGGTGCGCCCGCGCAACCGAATTCCCGTCGTGCCCCCTCGACCTCGTACCGCAGTGACACCGGGCACGTGCTGCAACAGCGCGCCAAGCATACGAGTGCTCTCGCGGTCGATCTGGTCGCGGGTTATGAAGTAGCCGTTCGACCGCTTCTCGAGTCGCTCGTAATAACCCGCCAGCCGGCCGTTGTAGTTCATCCTCGTCGGCTGGACGATTACAGGCGCGAGCGCCATCGCCACCGCCTTGAGACGCATCGTGACTATCGCGTCGAGACCCGCCGCAACATCTACCACAACACGCGTCGGAGCAAAACCGAGACGCCGCGCGCTCAAAATGCGTTTGCCGAGCGGAACGCCGGAAAGGTGAAATGCACCGCCCTGGTCGGTGAATGTGCGCACGTCACCGGAGTCGATCGTGACTTCGGCGCCGAGCAGCGGGATGCCGGTGGAATCGGTAACTGTACCCGACACGCTTCCGCCCTGCGCAACTCCCTTCGAGGCGCACACGATGCTGGCCGTCATCGCGGCTGCGATCAACGCGATTCGCACGCGCCTGAACTGCGCATCCACTTGGAGCATCCGCATCATGAACATCGACCACCCAGTAGCTGACGCAGCCGGCGCACGGGTATCGTCGGCGGCCGCGGATTGGCGTGCCAAGGTAGCAGCGGGCTTGAAGCGATACAATAGTTCTACGACCTTTGCAGCGAATCCGCTCCCATTCCCCGCACCCGCCCGGAGGTTGTTTTGCGCTTCATTACTCAGACCACTCGACTTTTCATGCTCGCCGCATTCACAGCGTGCGCGTCCTCCGGCTCGGGAGGATCCAGCAGCGGTAGCCAGGACAGCATAAGCCGGGCGGAGATATACAACTCCAGCACCTCCAACGCCTACGAGCTTATAACGCGGCTTCGCCCACAGTGGTTGCGCTCGCCGGCGAGCGGCGCGATTTCCACGGGGCTTCCGCGCAACCAGGTTGTTCTCGTTTACCTCGACCGCCAGCGACTCGAAGACCTCGATGCGCTCAAAACTGTCAGCGTCGAAGGAATCGACTCCGCCCGCTGGGTCGACGCGGCCAGAGTGCAGACGATCATGAGCGACGTGCCCGCCGTCCCCATCGCTGGAGCCATACTACTCAAGACCCGGAAGTAGTCGGGCTCGCAAAGAAACGGGGTGCAGCGCGATATCACGCCACACCCCGTTCATCCCCTCGAGCTGAGACTCTTACCGGAATCCAGTCTTGCTGCCCGGCGGCGATACCTGCGGCGTCGCCGGCGCTTTTACCGGCGCAGCCTCGCGGTCCTTGCCGTTCTCTCGCGCGCTATCGCGACCCGCGTCGCTCTGCTGGAGCATGCCACTGCCCGACACGAGCTGCGCGGCCAGCACGGTTTGAATCACGCTGGTGATGTTGCTCGTCGCCGATTGAGCCGCGCCGCCTTCGGCGGAATCACCGGAGATGGTGACCAACCTCGCCTTCGCCAACGCATCGGCGATGACCGGCGCAATGTCCGGAATCATCTCGATCTGACGGTAGCGGAAATAACTTTCGCCACCCGCTTTGATGGCTTCGTTGACTTTCTGAATACTCTCCGCGTTCGCCTGCGCGACGGTCGTAATCCGGATCGCTTCGGCGCGCGCGCGCGCTTCGGCCTCGATGCGCATTTTCTCAGCGTCGGCTCGGGCCTGCGCGATCTGCGTCGCTTCCAGTTCGGCAACTCGCTGCACGCCTAGCGCAGTCTGCTTCTTCGCTTCAGCCTCGGCGATCAGCGCCGCGTTGGCAGCCTTGGTCTGTTCCAGCTCTCTCTGTTTGTCAGAGATGACACGCTCCGCCTCGAGCTGGGCGTCCTTCGCGCGGCGTGCCTGTTGGGCGGTGACGATGTCCGCGTTCGCCTGCGCCTCGGCGGCTGACTGCCGACGGCGCGACTCCGCGACCTCCGACTGAACGACCT
Organism: Gemmatimonadaceae bacterium; assembly: GCA_036514115.1. Lineage (GTDB taxonomy): Bacteria > Gemmatimonadota > Gemmatimonadetes > Gemmatimonadales > Gemmatimonadaceae > UBA4720. Next base: position 1,441 of record DATBXT010000096.1, on the reverse strand, counting down.
TGATATTGAGCGAATTGAAGGTGAGGCCCAGGTCGGTCAACTCTCTCGAGCACGCCTTGCGAATGATCACGGCGAGCGGATCGTCGTCGTCCTCCATGCCCTCGAGCGCTGCTTCGGCAGCCCGGGTCATCGCCGTCGGATGTGCCGACACTGCCAGGGCGTTGCTCTGGCTGGTGCCTGAAGCGAGAGCGGGTATCTGTCCTCCCGAGGAAAGCTGGGGCGCCGACTTCGCCGAGAAAAGCTGATCGTGGGTCAGCAGGTTGATCGCGCGGCGCGCCGAGCTGGAGAGCAAGTCGATCAGAATGTTCTCCTGATCCGCGGCGTCCTTGGAGAAGAATCTGTTCGCCGCCGTCTTGATCATGGTATCGGTGTCGCCGACGGAGACGATGGCGCTGGCGAGGATGCGAACCTTGATCGGCTGCGGAGTGCCGTTGCGATCGAGATCGGCCGTCTGGTCAGTGATGTCGAGATCGACGTTGATCGCCTTGCTCGACAGAGTGGTCCCCGTTGTAAGGAGGGGAACCTCTTTCGACTTACCGGGGCCGCGGTAGATGATCGTGCTCCCCTGCAGCCAGCTCACCATCCGAATGGTTCCGGCTTCGACGTTTCGCAGAAACGACGAGACGATGAGCGGAATGACGCCAAGCACACCAACGAGAATTGCAGCGACAATAATGATTGTTTCGGTCATCTATGAAATCCTGTGAAAGAGCGGCCGACTGAAGAATCAGCTCTCGCCAAGGCCGATGCGAGAAACCGTACAACGGTTACGTGTACCATCAACATCTTCGATCCGCACCATGTCACCGGCGCGAACTCGAACGCCGGCATTTCGTTCGCCGGCAGTCAACGTTCCGAGAATCTGTACTACCTCACCTCCCAGCTCGACGGCAATCAATCCATTCCCTCTGGTGTCGAAACCTGTCACCGCTTTCGCCTCGGACATGATTGCCGATTCCAGCGTCTGAGCGGGCTCCGACGCAAAGCGGAACATGGAATTGATGAGAGGGCGAACTACGAGCGTCTCGAATGCGAGCCCACCCGCGAGCGCGATCGGCAATGCAATGAAGGGCCCGACAATCCGCTCGGCGATCAGACCCGTAGCGCCGAATCCGACGAGGACGTTGAACAGTACGCGCGGAGACAGCCACGACCAGGCGTGCGTTTTCCAGGCGTCGGGATTCACGTGAGTGGAATGCGACTGCGCTACGGGGGAACCGGATCCAACCGCGGGCGAATGGCCGTGCGCGTGCGGAGTAGGCAGCGCGTGCGAGTGGCCGATGCCGTGAAGCTCATGCCCGACGGTGTCGTGGCCGTGGCCTCCACCTCCGCTGTGGCTGCTCGTGAAGCCGAGGAAGGCCATTGCGGCCATACCAGCGGCGCCAAGAACGACGCAGAAAATGTAGAGGTCCATCTTTCAGCTCACGGAAGTCCGGGCTTT
>DATBXT010000095.1:0-11240 GCA_036514115.1 Gemmatimonadaceae bacterium | reverse complement strand
GACAGAGCACGCTCGTCCTTCGCCGTCCAGATGTAAAACTCCCACGTAGTCTTGTCGTTCGGGAAATCGTAGGTCGGCACCCAGAAATGATTGTCCTGGGTCTCGCCCTGCGTCCAAACAATGTGCTTGGCGGGCCTGAAGTAGGCGCCCTTCGAGCGATTGGCGCCGTCGTAGTCGATGGTGATGGACATTTTCTGTCCAGCGCGTAGAGCGGAAGGGAGACGAATGGTGAGAACACTTCCGTCGTAATCGTATTTGAGCGACTTGTCGTCGCTGGTGACGTGCCGGAAGGTCATGTCTCCCGCATCGATCATCACCGTCGAAAGCGGCTCAGCATCGGGTAGCCCCGCGATCGTCAGCGTTGTGCTGCCAACGACGGCCTGCCGCGGCCAGTCGAATCGCACGGTGGTGACCTGATTCTGGAGATCGTACCGTCGCGCTCTTTCGGGGTGTGCAGTTCCTTCAGGCGGAGGGCCCCAGGCGATCAGGGCGGACTCCTGAAAAGCCGGAACGCGATCGGCCGTGAGTGCCGAGTCCATCCGGAATGGCGGTCGAACCACCGAAGGAGTTGGCTGCGGTATCTCGGGAGCAGGTGGTTGGGCGGCGGGTGCACACGCAACGGCGAGCGCCAGGACGGCGGCGCTCGACAACAATTGTCCTTTCATTTTCTTCCGAAACAGTAGGAGCAGACTGGGAAGGTTCGGATCAGCAACCGAGCAGCTGTCCACCGTATGCTATTCATCTCGCCAATCTGAGGGAAGTGAGACGCCACACAGACGCGCGTTCACGCTGCCGGAAGTCACAATCACGCTGTGCATCATAGGCGCTCTGACCGCCATCGCTGTGCCACAGGCTGGCAAACTCATCGACGCAATCCAGGTCCGCGGCGCTGTCGCCGACATTGAATCAGTGTTCAGCAGCGGCCGGCACATCGCAATCGCGCGGTCAGCGCAGTCAACGGTCGAGATCGACACGGCCAATCGCAGGATATATGTAAGCGTCGGAGGGGATACCGTCCGCCGAGCTGATGTGGGGATCGAACATGGGGTGCAGCTCTCGACCACCCGGCCCCGGATGTCCTACACCGCCACCGGGGTGGGATATGGAGCCGCCAATCTCAGCGTCGTCGTGCGACGGAGCCAGGCCGTCGATACCGTTTTTGTTTCCCGGCTTGGTCGCCTGCGGCACTAGTGTCGACTGCCGGAACAACGTCGACCGGCAGCGGTTCATTGGCCACCGGTACGGATGCCTCGGCTGTGGTGCCGAAATCGTAGCCGGGAACTGAAATCCGCGGGATCTGCTGACCTATGGTCCTCTCGATCGCGCGCACCATCGAGATCTCGTCGGGCGACATGAACGTGAACGCATCCCCGGTGGCTGCCGCTCGTCCGGTGCGACCGATGCGGTGAACGTAGTCTTCGGGCTGCTGCGGCACGTCATAGTTGATGACGTGGCTAATGCCGGAGACGTCGAGTCCGCGCTGGGCGATGTCGGTGGCGACGAGCACGCGGATCTTGCCGGCCTTGAAGTCGTCGAGCGCGCGAGTGCGTTCGCCTTGCGACTTGTCCGCGTGCATCGCCGTGGCAGCTACACCCTGATCTTCCAGGTGCTGAACGACCCGGTCGGCGCCGTGTTTCGTCCTCGTGAACACCAGGACGGAATCCATCTCGGGCTTCTTGAGCAGCTCGACCAGCAGCGTGTTTTTCCGCTCACGCGGGACGGGATATACCGCGTGCGTCACAGTGCTTGCGGCTTCCGAGCGGCGACCAACCTGTACGACCACGGGCTTCCGAAGATACTTGCGCGCCAGCGCTTCAACTTCCGGCGGCATCGTCGCGCTGAACAACAGCGTTTGGCGATAGCGCGGAATATCGTTGACTATTCGATTGAGCTGTGGCGCGAAGCCCATGTCCAGCATTCGGTCCGCTTCATCGAGCACCAGCACTTCGAGATCATCGAAGGAGACATTACCCCTCTCCATGTGGTCCAGCAGCCGGCCCGGTGTCGCCACCACCACATCGACACCGCGCCGCAACTCCTTCGACTGAGGCTCGATGCCGACACCACCATAGATGGGAACAACACGCAGATCGGTGTGCTTCCCATACTTTCGAAAGCTTGCTTCCACCTGCGCCGCCAGCTCGCGCGTGGGAGTGAGTATCAGCACTCTCACACGATGCGCAGGCGCCCCGTCGCTGTCGGCAAGCGGAGCCGTAATGAGGTTGTGCACGATGGGAAGCGTAAAGCCCGCCGTCTTCCCGGTCCCGGTCTGGGCGAGGCCGATCAAATCCCTTCCGGACAGCGCCAGGGGGATGGCCTGCTGCTGTATGGGTGTTGGATTCTCGTATCCGGCATCGCGCACTGCGCGCAGAACTTCCGGCGCCAGGTCGAGCTCCGCAAAGGAGATGCTCGCCTCGGTGTTCTCCTCAATCATCTTTCGGAATATACCCGGTGGAGCAGTCTCAACAGCGCCCGGTTCACTTCGCTGGGCGTCTCCTCGGGAACAATATGCCCTGCATCGATGACCGGCTCGAGTTCGATCCGCGGCACCAGCGCGCGATAAATCTCCATTCCATCGTCGGGCATCATGTGATCCAGAGTTCCCCAGACTCCGACGGCCGGCAGATCGACCACAGATAGGCGCCGATGCTCCGCCGCCTTCCAATCGTACGAATGCAGCGCTTGGCGAACCGCGGGAGCGTAATCAGGGAACTGCGAGGGCGCGATGTATTCTTCGACATCCCGGGAGCTGAAATGCCCTCGCTTTCCGTAGACTCGCCTCAGAGCAATCTTCACCACCGTTCTCGATCGCACGCGACTTAGCACCGGGTTCAGTACCGCTGGAGTGAGCGACCGATACAGACGCATCAAAGGCACACCGGTGAGACCGGCGGGCGAGATCAAGCCGATACCGCTAACCCGGTCAGGATGACTCGCCGCGAAATGGTACGTAAGCGAGCCGCCGAGGGAGTGACCGGCTAACACCGGACGCTCGAGACCAATCGCATCGAAGGCCTGCCGGAGATGCTCGACCAGCGCATCTATGGTGTATTCGTCGGCGCCGCGCGGTTTGTCCGAAAGGCCGTGGCCCTTGAGATCGAGCGCGACGACTCGATAACCAGCATCGGAAATGACCGGTATGTTGAACCTGAACACATACACGGTACAGCCCCATCCGTGCACGAGAACTATCGGCGGAGCCGCGGGATCGCCGCGCTCGACAACCCGAATCCGGATTCCGGACTCCAGCCGCGGAAAGCTCACGCGATACGTCGAGTCACCCGCGGGGAACATCTCACCGGGACCGAGACTGTCCCGGCGACCGAATCTGATCATGCGATCAGATCAATTCAATTTCTCTGCCGAGTAGCTTCCCGATGAGACCGATGCGGAAGGTGACGTCCGTCCATTTGGATTCCTGAGCGCTGCCGTCATCCAGCGGGAACATCGACCAGGCCCACGGATGCGTAGTCGTCGGACGGTCCATGCCTTTATGCGGATGCCACACGCCGCTTCGATCTCGATCGTCCACGAACCTGTCGAACAGCTTCATCCAACCCTCGTTCCGTCGGAGGAAGTTGAGCCTTGCCATCGTCTCGAGCCAGGTCAGTGCGAACGGCACGTCGGCCTCCACCGCGTTCCTGTGCGGCAGCACATCGCCCATAATCAGGTGCGGCTGAGGAACCATCTTCTTTCCGTACAGCTGGACGATTTCCTGGCGCGGCAGCGCCTGGGTGATGGCCTCGTAGATTCGTTCGACCTCGCTGAAATGCTCATGCCGGAAAATCGGCATGTAGGCGAGCATCGTCAGAGTATAGATAGATGGCGGCGCCGCCTCCGGCGCGAGAACGTGAGCATTGCCCACGCGCATCCACGGCTTCTCACCGAGCGGAGAAGTCAGATAAGAGATCGTCCTCTCGAGAATGCGTCGTGCCGCGCCTCGTAGCCTCGGGTCGTTCTCATATCCCATCTGCGCCAGAGTAGCGGCGGCAGCTTCGCGAAAAAGTCCGCGCGTGCGGCGAACCTGATCGTCGTCTCTCGTCTTCGAACCAAGCTCGAACGTGAACGCCGGATCATTGTCTTCAGCCAGCAACCTGAACAGAATCCGGCGAGCGAGGACAAGCGGCGGGGAATCCGCAGTCCAGCCGTACTCGGCGAGCCGCCTGACCGCCGGAATGGTCCCGATGTGCGCGAAATCGCCCTGTCGGCCGGGTATCCCAAGAACCGAATGGTTCCACATCCCATCACGCGTCTGTGTGACGGCGAGTCTGATGGCCGGACGATGGGAGTACGGCAGCCACTCGAAATCCGGCAAAGCTGCTTCGCCGCGCCCGAACTCCTTCAACGCCCGGTACTTGATAGGCGCCGATGCATATTCGAGGAGCCAGCTCAGCGGGAAGCTGAGCGTCTCCACTGGTGACTCTGCTGTCGTTAGGGCCAGTTCGGGGCTCGTACTGGGTGCAGTCACAGGCGCTCGGCGCGAAGAAGGCTGGCAGCGGCCGACAGGCACATGAGCCTGCCTTCAGGGCGGGAAGAATAGCAGGTTTTGCGCGAGACGCTAGGGACGCAGTTCAAACCCATATCTGACAACGACTTGGCGTACTCCCCGCATTGCTCCCCGGGCTGGATTCGGAGCTGTCCTCAATCGCGACCAACGAAGTCGTGAATAAGGTCAACCTTTTTTGGCCGAAGGGCGTATAATGACCACGGATGCCATTCCGGCATCGTCACATCTCAGGAGAGAAGGATGAAGGTTATTCGCATCGCCACGCTGGCTGCCGCCTTTTGCGTTGGCATGACAACGATTGCCGCAGCACAAGGCACCGAGCCACAGGGTCAGGCCCAGGGCGAAATGCGTCGTGGCGGTGGAATGGGTGGAATGCTTTTGAAGGACATCACCTTGACCGATGCGCAGAAGACGCAGGCCAAGGCGATTCGTGAGAAGTACCTCCCGCAGCAGATGGAGCTGCGCAAAGCGGCTCAGGCCGTGGGTGGTCCGCCCGATGAAGCGACCCGCAACAAGATGAGGGATCTGCAGGCCAAGCAGACCGCGGAGCTTCGCGCCATTCTCACCGCTGATCAGCAGGCGGTGTTCGACAAGAATCTCGCGACAATGAAGGAGCGCATGGACAGCCGGAAGAACGGCAGCAGCTAAGTACTAGGGCCGCGGCTCCAGCGCCGCGACCGTGTAGTTGCTCTTCGGGTTCCAGAGTATCCAGCTCTGGAACCCGTTGTCGTATCCGGCCTTTTTCTGGGCGCGAACGTGCTCGGCGTAATAGTGGGGCGCGCCGAGTGTAAAGTCCTGGTACCAGGGGATGATCCTGGCCGCCTTTGCGATAGGCGCAGAGCGCGCTTTCGCATCCTTGAGCGCGTGAGCGATGGTCTCGTACGGATGCGCGTTCGGATTACGAAGCTTGTACGTCCCGCGGGCGAAGTGCGAAGGGTAGACCATCGGCAAAACCACATCGACCTGATCGATGAACATCTCCCACCGCTGGCCGATTCCCATGTCGGTGGTATCCGTCGCTGTCAAACCGAAAACATCGGCGGTGACCGGGATCCCGCGCGCGCCCAGATTCCTGCGGACGAATCCGAGCTGGTCTCGAATTACCTGCGCGCGCACGCGACCTTTTGCCAACGGGTAGACCGTTTCCGATACAAGGCGTTTTTCGTCCGGGAAGCGCACGTAGTCGAACTGGACTTCGCTGAATCCCAGGTCGTACGCTTCGCGCGCCAGGTCGGCCGCGTACTGCCATACTGCCGGCTGGTGCGGGTCCAGCCACGGCCGCCCATTCTTGTCGAGCCATGGTTGGAGATCCGATTTCCGCTTGATGGCGAGTTCGAGCTTATTGCTCGCCAGCAACGGATCCTTGGCGACGACGATGCGGGCGATCGGGTAGATGCCGTTCGCGATGAGCGTGTCGATCATCGCGCGAACTTTCGAGTCCGACATCCAGTGGCCGTCTGCTGTGTCCGCTCCGATTTGCCGGGCGAGGGGGACTGAGGAACGATAAAGGACGAAGCCGCGGTCATCCTTCACATCGATGACGAGCGCGTTGATTTCCGTTTTTCTGGCGACGTCGATTAGCTGCCTGAGCTTACTGCCGAGCGCCGCCCAACGATTCACGTAGAGCCCGCGCAGGGTGTCCGGAGTTGGAACGTGGACGATCGTGCGCGTGACAGAATCACGCCTGACCACCGTTGAAGATGCCACAGAAGAAGATTCGGCGGGTCCGACATGGATGGGTGGCGATTGTACCACGGCAGGCTTCGAGCTCTTGTCGCCGGTGCACGCGAGCATCAGCGAAAGCGCTGCGAGGCCTCCGCGGCAGACCGTTTTGATCACTGTGGTGTGGCGCGTGATGGCGCCAATGCTGATCTCAGAGCGCGTTCAACTCAGCGTTCGCATCTGAGAGGTAACCCATCTCGCGCACAACTGTCTGCGCTTGCTGCGTGACCATGGTGAGGCCCGTTGGCTGTACGCCGATACCGCCTGTGCGAAAGCGCACCAGCTCCAGTCGCATCGATCTCAGTATCTGTCGGCAGTGGTCGAGCTTTTCCTGGGCTTCCTTCTTCTTGCGTCCCACTTCTGCGAGCGCGCGGCGCTGACGGCGCAGCATGGCTAGCCGGCGCACGCGTTCTTCGCTCGCTCGGTAATCGAGCGGGTTGGCCTGGGACTCGAGTGTGTCGATCTCCTTCTCGACACTCTCGGAAGTCTCGCGGCCGGTGCTGCGATCGAGATCGGATAAAGACAGCGCGAGCTGCTGAACTTTGCGGAAGATCGCGTCCGCGGATGCAGCAACTTCCGGAATCTGCTCTCTCTCGTCGGGCGGCATGTTCAGCAACTGGCGGTGAATCTCCCGATGGTCGCCTTCTGCTTCGCGAATGGCGGATCCGTAACGCGAGTCGGCGAAGGGCGCAGGCGCACCGGCCGGGATTGGACTAAGGCTTGTTGTCGGTCCGCCGGATCTCGGATACGGCTGAAATGGCTGTACCGGCGGGACAGCGGGCAGCGGAGAATAGAGTCCCTGGCCACGCGCGCGAGCACGGGCACGGACTTCCGCGCGCTTCTTGTCGTCGAACAGCGCGCGTGCATCGTCAATGGTTTCCGCGGCGACGTCGAAGATGAGCCGGTCGCGCGGCTGACGGAATACGTCGCGCCAGTCGTAGCCGGCGGCCCACAATTTCGAGTACCTGAACGCCAGGAACACGGTCCACATCACCGTCAGGGCGATGAAGTCGTGGTTTGAAAACAGCGAGATGGGGACGAGGATGGCGTTAACCGCGAGGTACGGCGCCAACTTGCGTCTGAACGAGACGACCTGGGGCGCATTCCATTTGCTCAACTCATCGTGCGTCGGCTGCGAAGGCAGATACGACTGGCTCTGCTGCCGGTAGCGGCCGACCCCCGTCGATTCGTTGATGATCCGCTCGCGTATACCCTCTTCGATTGCCGCACCCATCTCCCGCCGGGTTCCGGGCTGCGGCGCGGCTGGAGCCGCGCGCGTTGCCAGCGTGGGCATCGCGCCGCCGCTCAATGCAACGGCAAACGCTGCTGCGTTCGGGAAGCGGTCCTCGGGATCTTTCTCGAGGCACATCATCACCGCACGCGACAGATCGGGCGGCAAGTCCGGCCACCGCTCATCGACTGGAATCGGTCTTTCCGATAAATGCTTCACCAGCATTGACGGCGTGTTGGTGGCCATGAACGGAGTCTGCCCGCACAACATCTGATAACCGACAACGCCGAGTGAATAGAGGTCGCTGCGTCCATCAATGGCGCGATCTCCCGCCGACTGCTCCGGCGACATATATGCGGGAGTGCCGATGGCCATCCCGGTGGCCGTCAGCCGCGAGTCGCCCATGTCGGTGAGGGCGCGCGCGATTCCGAAATCGGTGACCATCGCCCGACCGGTTTCATCATCGATGATGATGTTGTCGGGTTTAATGTCGCGGTGAATGACGTTGCGATTGTGCGCGTAAGCCAGAGCTTCCGCGACTTCACGCAGAATACGACGCACTTCGACGGGAGGCATCGGGCCGTGCTGCTGGAGCCGCTGCCCGAGATTATCGCCTTTGATGTACGCCATGACGAAGTAGACGAGGTTGTCCCGTTCTTCGACGGTGTAGATGGGTACGATGTTCGGATGATTGAGCTGCGCTGCTGTCTCTGCTTCGCGCAGAAAGCGCTGGCGGATATCCGCTCGGAAACTCAGCTCCGGCGGCAGAACCTTGATTGCGATCTCGCGCTTGAGCCGTCTGTCGCGCGCGCAATAGACGATGCCCATGCCGCCACGGCCGACTTCGCTCTCTAGCTCATAGTTTGCAGAGAGTACTTGCGCCACATGTGTGCCTAGCTCGTCTTCGGGTCTAATTGGCATGGCGCCGCGTCGAATCAGCAGTTCCGGTGTTGCCCTTCATGCCTGGCTGGCGTAAATCCACGAGAGCAAAAGATGCAGTGTGGGAGGGTTGGACAGTAGTATCTAAATAAGGATCTTGGCTTCGGAAGGACAATGGCTCAACGTCAAACACTTCCCGTCCTCCCCCTGAGGGGTACGGTTATTTTTCCCGGTCTGACCCAGCCGATAGCGGCCGGTCGACCTTCAACACTTCGGGCAATCGAGTCGGCCCTCAAGGGTGACCGTCTCGTTTTCGCTGTCGCTCAGCGCGACAACAGCGAGGAGCCGACGGCGGACATTCTGTACTCGATGGGCGTGATTGCGCGCATCGGTCAGATCCAGCGTGGGCTTGGTGGCGTGCAGCTGTTGCTTCAGGGCGAACAGCGCGCTACTGCCCTTCAATATTCAACTGCCGATGGATTCCTCAGCGCGGTAATCGTTCCAGCGGAGGAGATGACCCCTCAAACTGAAAACGATCCGGCATTCACAGCGTTACAGAAGGAGACGCGCGAGCGGGCTGCTGAGCTCGGCGAGCGTCGCGGACTTCCTGAGGAAGTCGTCCATCAGGTTCTCGATTCTGTAACGGACCCAGGTCGCTTTGCGGATCTGGTCGCCGGTTACATCGAACTCCCCGTTCCTGAGAAGCAGGGTCTGCTGGAGACACTGAGTGTCGAGGAGCGACTGCGGCGAATTCTCGTCCACGTGCAGCGGCAGGTAGGCCTGCTCGAGGCGCAGGAAGACATCAAGTCGCAGGTCCAGGAAGAATTGGGCGAACGCCAGCGTGAGATGTATCTGCGCGAGCAGCTCAAGGCGATCCAGAAAGAACTGGGCGACGACGATTCGAGCAAGGAGATCACCGAGCTTCGCGACAAGCTCGCCAAGCTGGAGCTGCCGAAGGAAGCACGCGCGGAAGTAGAGCGTGAGCTTGGCAGACTAGAGCGCGCGGGCCGCGAATCGATGGAAGCGCAGGTCATTCGCACTTACCTCGAGTGGGTGGCAGAGCTTCCGTGGAACAAGCGATCGGATGACCAGCTGGACCTCAGGCACGCGGAAGCGGTCCTCGAGGAAGACCACTACGGACTCAAGGACGTGAAGGATCGCGTGCTGGAGTTTCTGGCGGTGAGACAGTTGCGAGCGTCGCAGCTTGCGGACGAAGTCGAAAAGACTGGTGAAGTTCCGGCCGGCAAGCTGTTCGCCGAAAAGGACGACGCGACGCCGTCGCTCGCGATTGGCGACCACGGCGACAAGCCGATCACCGACAAGGTGGAGGCGAAATCCCGGGCGATGGCCAAGGGACCGATTCTTCTCTTCATCGGACCTCCGGGTGTGGGTAAGACGTCGATCGCGAAATCGATCGCCAGATCCCTGGGACGCGAGTACGTGCGCGTAGCCCTCGGAGGCGCGCGCGACGAAGCAGACATTCGCGGACATCGTCGTACTTACGTGGGCGCGATGCCCGGCAGAATCGTTCAGGGGCTGAAGCAGGCCGGCACCAAGAATCCGGTCTTCCTGCTCGACGAAGTCGATAAGCTCGGCACGTCGTTCCAGGGCGATCCCGCGAGCGCGCTGCTCGAGGTGCTCGACCCGGCGCAGAACGACACTTTCACCGACCACTACCTCGGCATTCCGTTCGATCTGAGCGAAGTGCTGTTCATTGCGACAGCGAATTTCGTCCAGAACATTCCCGGACCGCTGCTCGACCGTATGGAAGTGGTAGACTTCGCGGGCTACACCGAGAAGGAGAAGGCGGAAATTGCGAAGAAGTATCTATTGCCGCGTCAGCTCGAGGAATCGGGCCTGAACGACAAGGAGATCAGCTTCACCGATGACGCAATCATGTCGGTGGTGTCGAACTACACTCGCGAGAGTGGAGTCAGACAGCTGGAGCGGCAGATCGGCGCGGTGGCCCGCAAGCTGGCGCGGAAAATCGCGGCGAGCGAAGAGGTCAAGCACGTGGTCGATGCTGACACGGTGCGCGACCTGCTCGGACGTCCTCGCGTTCATCCCGAGCACGCGCTCGATGAGAGCGAAGTCGGAATCGCCACCGGCATGTACTACACGCCTATGGGCGGTGACATCATGTTCGTCGAAGCATCGATTCGCCGGTATTACGGGAATCGCGATGGTGATACCACAAACCAGGTTGGGCCCGGCGGAGCGGTGTCGCTGATTCTCACCGGCCAGCTTGGCGATGTAATGAAAGAATCGGCGCGCGCCGCGTTTACTTACGCCACCAACAACGCCGCGAATCTTGGCATACCTCGCGACAGGTTGGGCGCGATCGAAGCGCACATCCATGTTCCGGCCGGCGCGATTCCGAAGGATGGACCATCGGCTGGAATTGCTATTGCGACGGCGCTGGTGTCAGAGATGGCAGACAGGCCGGTGAAACGCGATGTGGCTATGACCGGAGAGATCACACTGCGTGGACGAGTTCTTCCTATCGGTGGCCTGAAGGAGAAAGTGCTGGGGGCGCATCGGGCGGGAATCAAGACGATCATCATCCCGAAGGCGAACGAGCCGGACATCGAGGATGTGCCGGAGGAAGTGCGGAACGTGCTCGAGTTTCATCCCGTGGAGACGCTGAGTGAGGTGCTGAAGTTTGCTTTGGTCCCGACGGAGAGCAAGGGAGCGCGCCCGCTGGAGATGAAGGAAGTCGCGTAGTCGGGAAGTGCAACTAAAGACTACCAGCTAGGAGCCGTCGGCGGAGCGGCTGGCGGCTGCGAGCGAAAACGGGGAGCCGATTATGGCTCCCCGTTTTTTTTGGATATCAGTGGAAGCTACTGCGCAGTTACGGTGAAGGGATCCGAAATCGACAAATCGTGCGGGATGACGTCATAC
>DATBXT010000094.1:0-13671 GCA_036514115.1 Gemmatimonadaceae bacterium | reverse complement strand
ATGATGATCTCGTCGGTGTTGATTCCGCCCGCACGATCCTGGTAAGTCGCATCGGCAGCGCGTCGAATCAGCTCGCGGGCGATGTTGTGTCCGCCGACGAGCTCACCCTCATATTCGAGCTCGATCTTGCCGGTGATCGCCGGGAGCGCGGCGTAGATGTCCGCGATGCGCGGAACGATGTCCCGCTCGCCAGTCTGGATCGCGCGCCGCTCGGCGTTGGACACGACGTTCTCGAGGACGCTGATCGGCATCCGCTGCGATACACCCGATCGTTTGTCGATGCGCTTGTCGCCGCGCGCCTCGAATGCCACACGCTCGATCACTTCGGCGATGAAGTCGGGCACGCGCACCTTCCCGGCTCCGCGAGCCGTCCATGCCTCCTGATTGGTGATAGTCATGCCGAGGTCAACGGATTCCGGATAGTGAGTAGTAACCTCGCTGCCGATGCGATCCTTGAGCGGCGTGATGATCTTTCCGCGCGCCGTGTAGTCCTCGGGATTCGCGGTGAAACAGAGCATGACATCGAGAGGCAGACGCACCGGATAGCCTTTGATCTGGACGTCGCCTTCCTGCATGATGTTGAAGAGGCTGACTTGCACCTTGCCGGCGAGATCGGGCAGCTCGTTGAGCGCAAAGATTCCTCTATTCGCTCTTGGCAGCATGCCATAGTGCATGGTCAGCTCGTCGCCGAGGATGTGACCACCGCGCGCAGCCTTGATCGGATCCAGATCGCCGATGATGTCGGCGACCGTTACGTCAGGCGTCGCGAGTTTTTCGACAAACCGCTGCTCCGGATCGAGCCACGATATCGGAGTATCGTCGCCGGCCTCGTTGAGAAGATTCTTCCCGTACTTGGAGATGGGCGCAAAAGGATTGTCGTTCACTTCGCTGCCGGCAATGATCGGCAGCGCTGGATCGAGAAGCGTCGTCAGGGCGCGCAGGATCCTCGACTTGGCCTGGCCCCGCAATCCGAGCAGAATGAAATTGTGGCGACTCAAAAGCGCGTTGACGATCTGGGGCATGACCGTCTCCTCGTACCCGATCACGCCGTGAAAAATGGGCTTACGGGTGGCGAGGCGGGTCAGAAGATTAGCGCGGAGCTCATCCTTTACGGACTGCTCTCTACGTTCGGGCGAACCGAAAGCGGAACGCTTTAGTGCGCCAAATGTTTCCGGGTACGTCGACAAACTGATTCTCCGAGGGAAATGCACAAGTGCGTCCGTAATTTACCCCTCGCACGAGGGGAAACCATACAGTTATACCCTTGACACTGCTACTGGATGAGATAAAATTTCGCCCGCGCCAAAAACGGGCACTGCGACCGCGTGCACGGACCGGCGACTGTTCAACGCCTGCCTCTCAAGGAGATCGTAAATGAAGCGCCTGGTTCTCGTCGCCGCTGTCCTCGCTCTGGCCGCATGCACGTCGAAGAAGGATGAAGCCGCAACCGCCGACACCTCTGCTCCGGCAATGGCTCCGGCCCCGGCAGCGATGGATACCGGTATGAAGATGGACACGACCGCCAGCACCACTCCTGCGGCGAGCACGACCACCAGCACGACCAAGACGACCACCAAGAAGAAGTAAGCTTACTTCTCAAAGTTGTCGAAAGGCGCCACTAAACAGTGGCGCCTTTTTCGTTTTGCTCGATCTGGACGCTACACTCACCGTCGGCCCAACGGGCCTGCAGGGTGGTTCCCGGCGCAATCTCGCGCCGTACCATCGCCAGGGCCACTCCCCCAAATCTTGGCGACAGCGCCGCGCTCCTTACTTCTCCGATCACTTTCCCTGTCTCGTCAATCAGCTCCGCACCTTTCGGCGGCGCAGGCCGGGTAACGAAGCGTACCTTCCGCAGAAACCGATTCACGTGCCCGCGGAAATGCACGCGCGCCACGGTTTCCTGCCCGATGTAGCAGCCCTTGGTGTACGAAATGGCACCAAGCTCGTCGAAGTTCACTTCCTGCGGCAGAGTGGTGTCGTCCATGTCCACTCCCCACTGCGGGCGGCCACTCTCGATACGAGCGATGTCCCACACCTCATTTGTGCCCCGGGCCACTCCCACGGCTTCCAGCTTTTCTTTGAGCGGGTCAGCGACACCTGCAGGCACAAAGATCTCGAATCCGTCGAGCTCGATCTCCGGAACACGCGCAATGACTACTGTTGCATCTCCAAAGGGACGCTGGATGTGGCCGTAGGGCGGCAGCCCGACGAGATCCTTGTCGTCGACATCGAGGGTACGCGAGACCGCCGCGCGAGACGCGCGCCCGAATACACCGATGTCCGAGAGCTCGGAGGTCACGTCGTGATAAGGCGCGATGCGGGGATTGATGTACTTGCGCACCATCTCTTTCCAGCCGAGCGCAGCGGCCGCCGAAGTGTCTACGAGGAGACCCTCCTCCAGTGCGAAGATTCGGAGGTCCGCGACGATCTTCCCTTTCGCGGTCAGAGCGGCCGCGTACTGGCCTTCGCCTGGCTCCAATGACGAGACGTCATTGGTAACCATTCCAGTCACCAGCTCCGCTGCTTTCGGCCCCGAGATGCGAATGCGCATCCGGTCGCTGCGATCGAAATACAGAGCACTGTTATGAAGCGCGGAGTACCCGTTCAATTCGGACATCAACTGCAATTAAGCCAGTGCTCCGAGCGGGCGCTACTGCCCGAACGCGGCGTAAGAGGCGTCGAGAAGATCGATTGGATGTATAGAGCGCGCGCCCATGTCCGCGCGAATCAGACCGGCTCCGATCTGCATCAGGCAGCCCGGATTTCCGGTCGCCACCCAGGCGGCTCGCGTCGAGCGAATGTTGGCGAGTTTTGGCGCCAGCACGGCGTCGGACGTATCCGGCTCGATGAGGTTGTAGATGCCCGCGCTGCCGCAGCACTGATCCGAGTCGTGCAGAGGTACGAGCTCCAGCTCCGGGATGGCGGCGAGTACCGACAGCGGCGCCTCAGTCACACGCTGCGCATGCTGCAGGTGACAGGGCGCGTCGTAGGTGACCTTGATCGGAAGAGGCCCACCCACTCTCGGACCCGCGGCCGCCAGCAGCTCGCTCACGTCTCGCACGCGCGCGCTCATTTTCTCGGCGCGGTCGTGCCATTCCGGATCATCCCTGAAGAGATGTCCGTACTCCTTCATGATGGCGCCGCAGCCGGCAGCGTTGACGGCGATGAACTGTGCGCCAGACTTCTCGAACGCGACGATGTTCTTTCGCGCCAGCTCACGCGCTGAGTCGAGATGGCCCGCATGCGCATGGAGAGCGCCGCAGCACTTCTGGCCTCGCGCCGGTATGAGCGAGTACCCGTTCACTGCCAGGACCCGCTCCGTCGCGCGATTAGTAGTGTTGAACAAACCGTCCATCACGCAACCCCGCAGCATCGCAACGGTGCCGTTTTCACCGCGCGTGGTTGGAGAATACCGGCCGCGTTCGATCGATCGACCGGTCGAGGCGAGCATCGCCATCGCGAATCCCAGACGACCACTGATGCCCGACAGCAGCGTCGGGATCGGTGTTGCCGCCAGCAGCCGCGAAAAGAACATCGCAGGTCGCAGCAGCCAGTTCCGCGCAAAAACGAAAAGAATCATCCGCGCGATAAGCGGCGTCGAACGATGCTCATACAACGTGGCGCGGGTGGCTTCCAGGAGTTGGCCATACGGTACGCCACTCGGACACACAGGCTCGCAGGCGCGACAGCCAAGACACTGGTCGATATGCTTCTGCACGCTCGGGTCGTCGGGTCTTACCGTTCCCTCGAGCAGCGATCGCATCAGGAAAATCCGGCCCCGCGGGCTATCGTTCTCATCCTCGAGGTTGAGATACGTCGGGCACGCCTGGAGACAAAATCCGCAATGCACGCACGCGTTGATACCAGGCAGCGCGCCGGCCAACGGACTGTTGGGCAGGGCACAGCCGGGCATGGGATCGCGCGGCAGCGGATCTGGATGGGCTTCGGGCGGCGGTGCCGCCGTCACTCTAGTCGCCAAGGATACCGGGGTTCAGGATGTTGTGCGGGTCGTAGGCTTTCTTGATTCCCTGTGAAAGTGGATCAGCCACCACGCTCGGAGATACGGCGGCCCATACGTCGGGCGGGAGCTTCTCAAAGACTACGCTGCTCGAGCCGTTTGTATCAGCCGAAAAATCCATAGCCGCATTCGAATCGGATTCTCCGTCGCCAACAGGCGCATCTGACGAGACGGTTATTCGCATTACCCCACGCCGCGGATCGATGTTGGTGTAGATCGCGGGCAGGTCGTCGCTGAGGATCGTGGCCGCGGTGGCCAAAAGACGCTGCGGCAGGCTGGAGATTCTGATGGCCGTTGTTGTCTTGCCATCGAGCTCACGAAGAGAACCCCAGATCGTTGTCTCCAGTTCCCTCGGCGTGGCAATCTGCCGCAGGGCGCTTATCTGAGCGTCGACAGCCGATTCATTGCCGCCAAAACGCAGGAGGGCGACCGGGCTTTCGCCCAGGCGCAACGCTCGTGAGATCGACCGGCTCACCAGCTGAAACGCGATGGGGCTGAGCACGGGCGTGATCATCCCGCGAAGGACGGCGGCCATCTCACGGGGAGTTCCGTCCAGCTCGATGACTACCGTGCGATCCGCCGGCGGCTGCGCATACAGCCGCAGGGTCACTTCGGTAATGACGCCGAGCGTACCCCACGATCCGGTCACGAGCCGAGTGAGATCAAAGCCCGCGACATTTTTGACGACTTTCCCGCCCGCGCGGATCACCTCGCCACGTCCATTGACGAATTCCATTCCGAGCAGGAGATCGCGCACCAGACCGAAACTGGACGACAACGGGCCTGCGGAAGCAGTAGCCACTGTCGCGCCAATCGTTCCATCGGCGGAGCCGTAAGGATCGAGAGGAAGCCACTGATTCTTTTCACCGGTGATTTTCGCGATATCCGCCAGCGTGGTTCCTGCCCGCACGGTCAGGGTGAGATCGCCAGGCACGTAGCTGACGACGCCGGCATCATGGGCGAGCGACAGGGTGCGCGTCGCGCTGACGGGACGTCCTGCATCGAGCCAGGCTCCGCGCCCGGTGATTCGCAGCGGCTGTCCGTCGCGGATCATGGTTGCGACCTGTTCGGTGCTCACCTGGCGACTGGACGCGACGGCTCTGCCTCGAGCGGCGGAGGCTGGTGCTCGGTTGGCTGCCTGCGGCCGGCGCGCGTGCCGTGCCACTCCTTGCAGGAGTGAACGGGGACGACTTTGCCGGGGTTTGACCGGTGGTCCGGGTCGAAGACACCCCGCAATTCGCACATTGCATTGAGCGAAGTCTCGGTGAAGATGGATTCCATGTACCCCATCTTGTCGAGCCCGACGCCATGCTCGCCGGTGATACTACCACCGGCGGCGATGCACGCCTGCATGATTTCCCGCATCGCTTTGTGAACGCGTTCGCTCTCCGCCGGATCGTCGGCGCTGTAGGCGATGTTGGGATGCAGGTTGCCGTCTCCGGCATGAAAGACATTGCAGACCATCACGTTGTATTTCTGGCTGATGCCATGGATGGTCGCCAGGATCTCCGGCAGCTTCGTCCGCGGAATCACCGCATCCTGAACTATGAGGTGTGGAGCGAGGCGTCCCATCGCGCCAAAGGCTTTCTTCCGGCCTTGCCACAACTTCATTCGCTCGGCGTCATCGCGGGCGACTTTGACCTGTCGGGCCCCGCCTTCGAGACAGATTCGGCGGACAGTCTCGAGGTCAGCGACAACGCCGGCTTCGAGTCCATCGAGCTCGATCAACAGAATTGCTTCTGCGTCGCGCGGATACCCCGCCGCGTAGATGGAATCTTCCACTACGCGGATGGTGGGCCCGTCCATGAACTCGAGCGCCGCGGGTACAATTCCCGACGCGACGACCGCCGAAGTGACATGCGCAGCCTGATCTACGGATGTGAAGTCGGCGAGAAGTGTCCGTACCGTTTGCGGCTTTGGCGTAAGGCGGACAGTGATATCGAGGGCGAGCCCAAAACATCCCTCGGACCCGATGAAAGCTCCGCGCAGGTCGTAGCCATCTCGCTCACCAACCGGGTTCCCCAACTGCACGACTTCACCGCTCGGCAGAATCACGGTGAGGGCAAGGACGTGATTGAGCGTCACGCCGTACTTGAGGCAGTGCGGTCCGCCGGCGTTCTCCGCCACGTTGCCGCCGATGGTGCAGGCGGCCTCGCTGGAAGGATCCGGCGCATACAGCAGTCCGTGTGGCGCGACATAGCGGTTGAGACGGAGATTGACGACCCCCGGCTCGACGGTGGCGCGGCGATTCTCGATATCGAGCGAGATGACTTTCTTCAGGCGATGCAGGCCAACGACGATGATATCGTCACCGAGAGCGCCGCCGGATAGCCCGGTGCCCGCTCCACGCGGCACAAAGGAAAGATTCTGCTCCGCCAGGTATCGCACCACGGCGATGGCTTCTTCGCGGGTGCCGGGGAAGACAGCGAGCTTCGGTTGACGGCGGTAGCCGGGCAGGCCGTCCGAGTTGTAGACGAGCAGCTCGCTCTGTCGACTCAGCACGTGGGATTCACCTACGATCTCGGCCAGACGCTCGACGACCATAGATGGAATTTAGCTATTCGTCTCCATCCGGCGCGGCGACAACCAGCTTCAGTGCGTCCCGCTCGATCCTGTACGCTAGTGGCGTAGCCAGTCGCTTCAACTCTCCGTCGAGACCTACTGTGGCAGCCGGGCGATTGAGATCGATCTCACAGCTGTCGACGAGAAAATCGTCGAACTCCGGCAGCTTCGCGGCCTCCTTCGTTCCCCTGGCGATCGCCGCCATCGCGATGCTGAAGAGGCGGGCCCGTGCGCGCCCACGAACAATCATCACATGCAGCCCGCGCCTGCCGTTTTTCACCCTGCTACCGAGCGTCGGCATCTTGAGCTCGCGCTCACCGACGCCAATGAAGACCATGGACGAGCGATACGATTTCTTTTTTCCGTCGAGTTCCAGAGTCACCGTAAAGCTTCGCAGATCGGACATCGTCTTGAAGAAAGCTCCAACGCTGGCGAGGGTGTAGCCGACGCGCTTCTCGAAGGTCTCGCGATCGCGAACGAAGGTGACGTATGCGCCGATCGAGCTGGTATTGAGGAACACGCAGTCGTTGACGTACCCGATGTCGGCGCCCGTGACGATACCTTCCCCCGCGGCGACGAGAGCCGCCTTGCCGAGGTCGGTGGGGATATTGTGATCCCTGGCGAAGTGATTGAGCGTTCCACCGGGGAGGATTGCCAGCTCGACCTGGCTGCGGGCGACCAGTGTAGCCGCGCCCGCGATGGTGCCGTCACCGCCGGCGACCAGGATACGCTCCACGCCGCCGTCGACCGCTTTCTTCATATGCGCTTGAAGATCCTTGGGATCCGCCTCCTCGACCTCGAACCCGTTTTCCGCGAGCGCCTTGCGTGCGGCCTCGGCGTTGCCGCACTTGGCGTTGAGGAATGCTTTTGGAGGGGGCATTGGGGGATGCGGGATGCGGGATGCGGGAAGCGGGAAGCGGGGTGCGGAATGGCGACTCTATACAAGAACGACGCCGACCCAAGTTGAGTCGGCGTCGTCAGAGAGGCCTTAGCGTTTAGCTGGGGGCATAACGGCTACCGCATCCCGCATCCCGCATCCCGCATCCCGCTAACTCCAGAATCCGGCTAACGCTGACCCATCGGGGGATTCGCGAAGCTTCTCGAAGGCGCGCTCGCGAATCTGTCTGATCCGCTCGCGGGTGACGCCCATCAAGGCGCCGATCTTCTCCAGGGTCATCGCGTCGGAACCTTGCTCGAGTCCATAGTAGAGATGAAGGATCTTCCGTTCGCGTGGGGTGAGGTACTTCCGGAAGACGCGGTCGATGAACTCGCGCATCAGGTGGAAGTCTGTGACATCCTCGATCTCGCCGCCGTCGACGCCGGCGAAACGCTCGCCGAGGGTGCAGGCCTCACGATCGGAGCGATCGATTGGCGCGTCGAGCGAGATTTCGGTCGCCGACATCTGCTTCGCTGAGCGGACGGCGTCCGGAGTCTCTTCGAGGAGGCGGCCAATTTCGTTGTCTGTGGGATCGCGCTTGAGAACCTGGGAGAGAACTGTCTGAGCGCGGGCGAGTTTGATCAGCTGCGAATTCTGGTTGAGCGGGATTCTCACGCTCCGGGTCTGCTCCGCGAGGGCCTTCAGTACCGCTTGTCTGACCCACCACACCGCATAACTAATGAACTTGACGCCCTGATCCGGATCGAACTTTCTGACTGCTTTGAGAAGACCTTCGTTGCCAATCGCCACCAGCTCACCGAGATCGAGTCCGTGCCCCTGGTACTTCTTTACGTAGGAGATCACGAATCGAAGGTTCGCGGTGACCAGCCGCTCAGCTGCCTTCTCATCTCCGGCCTGCGCGCGACGCGCTAGCCGCCGCTCTTCTTCAGCGTCGGTGATGAGGGGGAGCTTCTGAATGTCCTGGAGGTACTGGTCGAAAGCGGTGGAGGGGGAGGAGCGGAAGAAACCTTTGGATCTACTTTCGCCAGTCGTCTGCATAAGCCCCTTGGGAGAGACACTATGGACGGGCGTGCCTGGGTGGCGCGCCCGGTTTTTTTCTGGACGCGCACGTTAACTACGCGCTCACTCAGCCGTCAACAGCCACTTTTCGTGCCATTTAGGGGGTCGGCGGATCTTTGGTCTTCGTTCGGGTTGTGGCCGTTATGATGGCTATGCCGATCAGAATGATTGCTCCCACGATGACCCAGGTTTGTGAGACGCCGACCAAAATCGCGGCGATCGCCAACCCGATGATAAGGACGATGAATCCGATCAGGTACGTGCTGAACGAGGACATGGCGGTTCCTGTTTTGGATTTCGGCGGGGAATCGAGCAAGTATCGGGCGAGAAAATTCTGGGAACTGCTACTTACGACTACCGGCAGGAGGCTGCGGGCGGGTCGGCTGGAGCCGACAGGCTACCGCTTGGCTATGCCATCCCAACGAGTCGGAACCAACGAGTCATTGGGTATCTCTTCGACTTGGCGCGCGACGAGCGTCGCAGCTCCCCAGTGGCGACCAAAGCGCGCGGCTTCGCGGCAGTCGGGGTTCCAGATGTCGAGGGTCGCGCCGAGGACGTTTCCGCCGGTGTCGTCCACGAGGTAGCGGCCCAGGTACTCGTCGCCGAGAAAGACCTCGACGTAGCGGGAGAGCGGGAAGATCCGGGGATCGGCGGCGACGATACCGTGGCGGGTCTGACGTCCGCGACGTGTTTCACCCTGGACGCAATACTGGGTGAGGGAGACCGGAATGGTGACGCCGTCCTGAGCCCGCGCGAACTTCGAGGGAATGAGGGGAATGATCCCTTTCTTCATTCTGATTGCTTCGTGCGCGGTCGCGCGAACGATGCTGGCGGGAATGGACTCCATGCCGCGGGCGATCGGCTTCGTGATGGCACTGGTGGCCCGCGCCGCTCTCACGGCCTTGGCCGGAAGCGATTTCGCAATATCTGAAACGGTCTCGCGCAGAGGGGCGCCGAGCATCGACGCGTCCTGGTGGAGTCCCTCGATATCAGCGAGTGTCTGCGCGTCGAGTTGCGCAACCATAACCGGCTGGACTTCTTCGGGCGACTCGACCGGAGACAGCGACGGAAGCGCGATAGCCCCGGTCGCGATCAGCGCAACGGCGAGGGTCACCGCAAGCATGGTACGCAGGATTTCGCCCGGGCGCGACGTATCGCCAGCGGCCCGTGGTGCAAAGGTCTGCCGAGAGACTCTGCGAATTTTCATGCAAGCACCTCCCGAAGTTGATCTTCACCAACCGAAACCGTCCATCCCGTCTCTGCCCCCGCCATCGCGCCGATCGCGCTCGGCAGGGCGAATCTCATCTTGCCCGCCCGTCCCTTCTTATCAGATCCAATCGCCTGGAGCACCGCGTCCCTGTCGAAGGGCTGCGGAAGCTTGGTGGGGAGCCCGACCGCCAGGAGCGCATTTGTGATCGCATCCGCGGTTCCGACCTTGGCTACGCCGACTTTTTCGGCGAGCCTCCCCTCGAGCACCATCCCGATCGCGACCGCCTCTCCGTGGAGTAGGGAGTAGCCGCTAACGAGCTCGACGGCGTGGCCAATCGTATGGCCAAAATTCAGCGTTTTTCGAAGGCCATCCTCCCGCTCATCACGTGAGACAATGTCGGCCTTGATCTCAATGCTACGGACGATGACGGAGAGCATGGTGTCACTGTCCGGCCCCTCTTTCCCCAGCAGCTGTTGAGCACTGCCGGCGACCTCACGAAGATAAGACTCATTCGCGATTACGCCATGCTTGACAATCTCTGCAAAACCCGCACGCATTTCCCTAAGTGGAAGTGTTGCAAGGACTTGCGGGTCAACAATGACAGCGGCGGGAAAGTGGAAAACGCCCACCAAATTCTTCCCCGCGGGGGTGTCCACCGCCGTTTTTCCGCCGATGGAGGCATCAACCATCGCCATCAGGGTGGTGGGTACCTGGACGACGGGAATGCCTCGCATAAAAGTTCCGGCGACGAATCCGGCAAGGTCGCCGACGACGCCGCCTCCGACCGCGATCACCGCCGAGTCTCGGCCGTAGTTTTTGGCGAGCATCTGGTCGGTCAGGCGCGCCCAGGTGTCGCGAGTTTTGTTGGTCTCGCCGGCGGGGATCGTGAGCAGGTCGGCGGCGTCTTTCCCGAAGCTGTCCACGATCTGATTTCCGTACAAACCGGCGACATTCGAATCGCTGATTACGGCATACCGATGGGCCGCGGCGACGTCCCTCGCGATGGAACCTACCTGGGCGAGGAGACCCCGGGCGACCCGGATGGAGCGCCGGAGATCAGCCTGATCTACCAGGTTACCTCACCCGCTCCAGAGCGGACGTTAGCCACCCGTGCCAGGCTGAAAAGCAGGTCTGACAACCTATTAAGGTAGATCACGACGAGGGACGGGATCTCGACCTCGCGCTGAAGGTGGACTACCCTGCGCTCGGCGCGCCGGCAAACGGTCCGGGCGACGTGCAGCACTGCGCCCTTCTGGCTGCCGCCGGGGATGATGAAGGCCTTCAAAGGCTCCAGCTCCTCGTCGCACTGATCGATGGCGTGCTCGAGGGCTTTGATGCGCTGGTCGTCGATGCTCGCCTTGACCAGGTGGTTGTGCATTTTCTCGAGGTCGGGCGTGGCGAGGAGGGCGCCAATGCTGAAAAGATCACGCTGGATCGGGACGAGGACTTCGTCCACTCGCGGGAGAGGCTCGACGGCCCGGGCTTGGCCGAGGACCGCGTTCAGCTCGTCGACGTCGCCGTAGGCTTCGACGCGGGGATCGTCTTTCTGGACCCGGCCGCCGCCGAACAGACCGGTATCGCCGGCATCGCCGGTTTTGGTGTAGATCTTCATCGACGGGAAATTTACCGCCGCCAAGTCAGATAGGCGCAGGATCCGGCATTGGTTATTGTCCAGCGTGCTCCTTCCCGACCAAGAAGATCCTCTGGACGAAGATTTCCCGCTCGGCGATGGGACAGCTGAGACGGACGCGACCGTCTATTGTCCCTACTGCAACGAGACCGTGGAGATCGCGCTCGATCCCGGTGGCGGCTCGTCGCAGGAGTACGTGGAGGATTGCGAGGTCTGCTGCCAGCCGTGGACGGTGAGGGTTCAGTACAAGGGCGACGGGTCGGCTGCGGTCAGCGTGACTCCGCTCGATCAGTAGCCCGCCTGGCTCTCCACTCGGGCTCGAGGATGGAGTAAAGGGCCAGGCTCTCGAAGCGGTCCCACTTCATCACAACGTCGCGCTCGATTCCTTCCCGTATCATTCCGACCTTCTGCATCACCCGGCCCGAAGCGGGGTTGCGCAGGAAGTGTCGTGACTCGATCCGGTGAAGACCGAGGGTCTCGAAGCCAAAGTCGATGATCGCCCTTGTGGCTTCGGTGGCGTAGCCACGATTCCAGCAGTCGGGGGCGATCCAGTAGCCGAGCTCGGCGCGTTGGTGCTCGCGCTTGATGATCAGGCTGATGGTACCGACGAGCGCGCCCATCTTCTGGCCGATAATGGCGAAGGTTGCGCTCGTTCCTTCGATCCACGCCGGGGCGTGGAGACGAATCCATTCCGCGGCGCCACCGTGTGGGTAGGGGTGCGGGATGTTCAGGGTAGTGTCGGCGATCTCGCGCATTCCGGCGAGACGCTCGACATCGAACGCATCATCGGCGATGAAGGGCCGCAACGTTAGCCGCGCGGTGGTCAGCGTCGGCTGATCGTGGACGACTCGCGATTCTATATAAGTCCGCATCGCCCCCGTCTCTAGAGCGTTGGCCCTGCCATCACCTGATGTGTTCCGAACCGAAGATCACACACTGAGGAGTCTAGACCCGTACATGGAAAGTTGCCAGCAGGCGGGGCAGGCAACTTTCCCGCTACTATATATTTCGCGTCGATGACCCACGAGATAACAGACATCACGATCATTGGCGGCGGTCCCACCGGGCTGTTCGCCTCTTTTTATACCGGAATGCGGGGGGCGAAGGCGCAGATCGTTGACGCGCTTCCGCAGCTGGGCGGACAGCTCACCGCGCTCTATCCCGAGAAGTACATCTTCGACGTCGGAGGTTTCTCGAAGATTCTGGCGAAGGATCTGGTGAAGGCGCTGGTCGAGCAGACATCGCAGTTCCACCACAAGGCGCACCTCAACCAGAACGTCACCGCTCTCGAGCGGAACGACGATCATTTCGTGCTAATCACCGAGACCGATCGGTTCCCGACGCGTGCGATCGTGATCGCGGGTGGAATCGGCGCATTCTCCCCGCGTCGACTGCCGCAGCAATGTGCTGAACCGTGGTACGGACGCGGAATCTTCGACCGGGTTTCGGACCCGGAAGAGTTTCGTGGCCAGAGCATTGTGATCATCGGCGGCGGCGACTCGGCGTTCGATTGGGCGCAGCAGCTGCGGGACCGGGCGAAAGCGGTGACGCTGGTGCATCGGAGCGACAAGTACCGGGCGCACGGAGCCACCGTTGCCGATGTTCAGGCGGCAGTCTCCTCTGGCCGTACCACGCTGCTACCGTTTCACGAGCTCCACGACGTGATCTCGCGCGATGAGAAGATGACCGGCATTACCGTGCGCGACGTGAAGGCGAAGACGACCCGGGACATCGAAGCAGATGCGGTCCTGCCGATGCTTGGATTTCACAGCGACATCGGCGCGCTGGCGGAGTGGGGACTGAACTGCGAGAAGGACGAGATTGTGGTCAACAGTCTGATGGAGACTGGCCGGCCGGGTATCTACGCCGCCGGTGATATCACGACCTATCCCGGAAAGCTGAAGCTGATAGCGACCGGTTTCGGTGAGGCCGCCACCGCAGTGAACCAGGCAGTGCACTGGATCTATCCCGACAAGAAGGTCAATCCGGGACACAGCTCCAACATGGCCATCTTCGGCCAGAAGGACGACTAGTTCGGCTCGTCGAGGGCGCGTCGCGGCGCGAGCGCGGGTGCGGGAGTCGGACGCTCTTCCCTCGCCGCTCTGACGCAGAGGATCCAGGTGAGCATGGCGGTGCCAAGTGTCACGGCCATATCGGCCAGGTTGAAAGTCCAGAAGCGATGCGAGCCTACGCCGATATCGATGAAATCAACGACGCCGCGCGCGGAGCGAAGCCGGTCGAGCAGATTGCCAACCGCGCCGCCGCAAATCAGTGCAATCGACGCGATCTGGACC
>DATBXT010000093.1:0-3023 GCA_036514115.1 Gemmatimonadaceae bacterium | reverse complement strand
CGATAGCGTAACCACCAGGTCATTCCCCATAACGCGATAGGCAACCATGTTGGTGACTTCGGGAATCACTGGATTGACCTTGCCCGGCATGATCGAGGAGCCAGGCTGCACCGGGGGAAGATTGATCTCGCGCAAACCCGTGCGCGGTCCGGAGGAGAGCAGGCGGAGATCGTTACCGATCTTGGCGAGCTTGATTGCCACGCTCTTGAGCGCCGAGGAGTACAGCACGAACGCCTGCATGTCCTGGGTCGCTTCGATCAGATCTTCTGCGAGCTTGATCGGGAAGCCGGAAACCTTGGCGAGGTGATCGGCGCACTTCTGGGCGTATCCCTTCGGCGCATTCAGTCCGGTGCCGATGGCGGTGCCACCCATGTTGACTTCGTGGAGCACTGTCTCGAGTCGCTCGAGCGCGTTGACCTCATCGCCGAGCGAGCGGGCGAAGGCCTTGAACTCCTGACCAAGTGTCATCGGGACGGCGTCCTGCAGCTGCGTCCGTCCCATCTTCAGAATGCTGGCGAATTCGGTGGCTTTGGCGGCGAACGCTGCAATAAGGTCCTTGTAGGCTTTTATGAGCTGCCGATTTCCGAGACTAAGACCGATGTGAATTGCAGAGGGATAGGAATCATTCGTCGACTGGGAGGCGTTTACATGGTCGTGTGAATCGAGGTATTTGTATTCGCCCTTTTTGTGGCCCATAAGCTCGAGGCCGCGATTGGCGACCACTTCGTTCACATTCATGTTCGTCGACGTCCCGGCGCCTCCCTGAAAGACATCGAGCTTGAACTGGTCGTGCAGCTTCCCGTCGATAATCTCCTGACACGCGGCTTCGATCGCCGTCAGAATTTCTTTGGAAAATGCGCCGGTCTCGAAGTTCGCCCGCGCCGCCGCGATCTTCACCATCGCGTATCCTTTTATGAAATTCGGATATTGCTGGAGGGTAACTCCGGAGATCTGGAAGTTTTCCAGAGCGCGCGCCGTCTGCACGCCGTAATAGGCGTCGGCTGGCACTGCGAAGTCGCCGAGAAGATCGTGTTCGATCCGTGTCTGCGTCGCTGTCATAAGGGCCTCACTTTAGAGTTGTGTGGGCGGCGCAGAGTCGGTGGGCCGCCACTTGGTTTCAGGAAGGGGTCAGGCTGACTAGTATCCCCGGAAGGCAGGGCCCGGGATATTGCGCTTTAGACTAGCCTCAGCCGTCACTCTGAAGGTCAGAATCGTGACAGCGAAAATGCGCCGAGTGATTAACTCGGCGCATTGTGAAAATCGCCTGTGAAGGGGCGCTAGCGGACGTTCGAGATCGCTATGCGATTTTTTTGGCGGCGGCGAAAATGTCCGTGAGAGCCACGCGCCATTCGGGGATCGGCAGCTCGTATTTCGCGGCTTCGACGCGCGCGCCGACGTAGGCGTACGGATTGTTCGGTAAGAACGGATGGTCGAGATCGCGATCGATGACGGCGTGCTGTTGGACGTATAGCCATTTGTCTTCCCGCCACAGTGCCCACATGTGATGCATGTGCCCGGCGAATCCGGAATAAGCGGTCATCAGCGCGCTGGAGGATGCACCCTCGAGAAGGCGCCAGATTCCTTCGCGCCACTGGGTCTCATATTCCGTAACCGGCCAGTAGCGGAGATCGATCGCAAAACGGAAAATCTCGTCGCCGAGACGGAGCTCTCCGCCTGCCTCCGGAAAGCCGTGTTCGTTTGTATGGGGCGGTGTGGAAACGCGAATGTCGAACATGCACTCCTTCCTGGTGATGCACTCTCCATATGGAATACCACGAAGGGTGCCAAACTGGTTCGAATGTGCGGCCTGGTTGGACGGCAAGCTCATGAGGCTGGATGCTACTGATGAGACGACGCCGAGCCACCGGAGGGCACTCGCAGCGTCTACGGATGCTGGCGGTTCGCCGGGGGGAACGTATGGCGTTTCGCGCCAGGGGGACCACCGATAAAGAGCCCTACAACTTGATCCGGTAATTCCCCATCACGAGTATCGACTTCCTCTTCAAAAAACCGAGCTCCGCCCGGATTCCCCAGTGCGGACCGACATCGAAGGTCCCGCCAACCAGCATGTTCCACGGATCCGCCATCTTCTTGTTCAGCGAATAGTTCACGGTCGTGGTATCCAGGCCGCCCTGGATTCGCGCAACGAAGTTGTCCACCAGTGCTTTCTCGCGGGCGCTCAAGTCCTGGTACCAGGCGGAGTTCTGGTAGTTATCGAACAGTCCCTCCGAGCCGGGCGGAAGGACGGTGGCCAGATTGATGGATCCCACCGTGCCATTCTGCATGTTCTGGTACATGGTGCCGAGCCACGCCGTCCCCTTCATGCGCTTCGACCGCTGCCCGATGCGAAAGGCCTGGCCCAATCGCGCGCTGAAGACATTTACCGGCACCGCCGCCTCGAGCAGACTCGAGAAGGCCCACTGATGGTTGAAGTCGGCGACGACGAAGTAGCGATTGAATCCGTACACGCCGGTTAGTCCGACGCCGAGATTATTGCCTTTGAATTCCGCCGTTGTCGTGAATTGCACGGGCTCGGTGATGTGCACTTTAGTCTCGCCATTTCCCGTTCCGGCCATCAGGTAAACGTTCAGGAACGGAAAGAGCCACAGATCGGTGCGGACATTCCAGTTGGTGAGCTTCGATTGAGCCTTGTCCAGCGTAATGAATGAAACCGGCTCCGCGGGCGAGTTGAAGCCAAGTCCCAGATCGGAAATGATGATGTCCTGCTCGGCGGCGAACCAGCCGATGTTGAAGCCGAGCGGGGTCTGAACATCGTAGCCGCGCTCGATGGCTTTGCGGCCCCAGATCGGAAAGATCTGGTGGTATTGCTTGAGGACGCTGTCTCGCTGTTCCGGCGTCAGCGCGAGGTCAGGATTTTGAGCAGCGACACGTAACGGGGAAAGCAGCGCCACGAGTCCAATCAGGAAACGCTTCATTCGTGACGCCCTCCGTTGCCTGCCCGCGGAATTCTGGTCCGGCTTCTTTAGCCGAGAGTGTATCCGCGACTCTGCAGGCACGAGCCT
>DATBXT010000092.1:0-19539 GCA_036514115.1 Gemmatimonadaceae bacterium | reverse complement strand
TGGCATCCCGTCGCGCGTTGGCCGCCGTCGCTTCGTCGCGTGCGAGCTGTGCTCGCGCCTGGTCGAGCACCGCGACGTAGGGGCGCGGGTCGATCTGAAACAGAACCTGGCCGGCCTGGACGGCCTGTCCCTCCGAGAAATTCACCCGCTGCAGGATTCCGTTGACTTGTGCCTGCACGGCAACAGTCTGCATCGGCTCGGCGACGCCGTTCGCCGTGACTACGTACGGTATGGTCGCGCGACGCACGGTGGTCACACTGACAGGCACCTGGGGCGACCGTGGCGCGTCTTTTTTCGAGCAAGCCGCGATACTGGCAAGACCAATCGCCGCGCCGCACGCGATACGTGTGCGCGTGCTCATTTGGAAGGAGGAATCGGGAGTGGACGCGACAACGTGTCGGGGGAAAAAGAAAATGGCGTGTCGCCGTGTACACCGAGTACACCGGCGTCGCGGGCGAGTTGCGCGAGTGAAGTGTACCACGCCCACCTTGATTGGACACGCTGAGCCCTCGCATTGGCGAGGGCAGTTTGGGCGGTGAGCAAGTCGAGGATGCTCCCGACGCCCTCCTTGTAGCGGCCGGCGGCGACCTGCGCCGACTGTTCCGCGCTCTGGAGCAGATCGTCGGCCGTGGCCGCGCGCTGTTGCGCAGTCTGCAGTCTGTAGTAGGAGACGAAGACTTCGGTAACGACATCCTGCCGGGTCTGCTCGGCGAGCGCGGAGATAGCGTCCGCCTGAGCTTTCGCCGCTGCGATGTCATACTGGTGGGAAAATCCGTTGAACAGCGGGATCGAGAGGCCGAGGTTGAGATTGTACGAGGGACCGGCGAAGGTTGACGGGCTCGAATAAAGCCGCGATCCTGTACCACCCAGGTTCAATGAAGGCAACGCCGCGGCGCGAGTGACTCGCACCTGAGAATACGCGGCTTCCGCTCTGGCGCGGGCCGCCGCAAGGTCGGGCCGGTTTCGCAGCGCCGCGTTGATGATGTTGTCGACGCTGTCCGTCAGAATCCGGACGGGAAACGGGCCCGTGTTCGGCGCGAGATCGAAAGGAAGGTTCGCCGGAAGTCCGAGTGCGGCGGCGAGTCCTCCACGCGCGGCCTGTACCAGTCCCTGCGTCGTCTCGAGAGTCAGCTGCTCCTGCGATAGCGCGGTGCGAGCCTGCAATACGTCTGCGATCGTCGCAAGTCCTACGCGATTTCGCTGCTGGGCCGCATTCAGGCTCGCCTGTGCTTCGGCGATAGCGGTCCGCTCGGCGGCGAAGAGTGCGATCGTCGCTACGTAATTGAAGTACGCGGTGAGTGCGTCGAGAACGGTGTTCTGAATCGTAGCGTTATGGGTCAGATTCGCGGCAAAGAGTTGCTGCCGCGCCGCTTCGACGGAACCAGAACGTCCTCCGAAATCCATCAGCAGATAATTCAGCGAGATCGCCGGACCGTAGTCCGTTCTCTCTCCGGCGGGCCGCGCGTTGCTTGCCGGAGACTTGATTCGCGAGCCGGTGACCGATGCGTTCAGCTCGGGATAATACGCACCACGCGCGGAGCCCAGAAAATCGGCTGACGCGCGCGCCTGAGACCAGGAGGCGTGAGTGGCGGGATTGTTTCGAAGCGCCAGGTCCACGACATCCGCGATGGTCAGCGCCTGCAACCGCTGCTGGAGATCCGGCGGCACCGCGTTCACCATTGCCGGCGAGATGAGCGGCTCCGGCTTAATGGCGTCAGCAGGCGGAGTCCATGGGACATTGGGTGCGGGCGAAGATCCGGCAACGCCGTTCACCTTTGGTGTTCCGACGCAGCTGGCTAATATCGGCGACACGCCGATGAAAATGGCTTGGAGAAGTTTGTGGGTATACGACATTATTCCAAATACGCGATTCGGCACTGTTCTGCTGGGCACCGACGAAGGTTTTCTGCGGCGCCTCGTTGCACTACATTTGGCGGTTCGGATTTGTACATAAGGAGCCAATGACGAAGTATAAGTTCGCGAAAGTCCCACCGCGCGGAGAAGGAATTACGTACGGCAACGGATCTCTCTCCGTTCCCGACAATCCGATCATTCCATTCGTTGAGGGCGACGGCACCGGACCCGACATCTGGAAGGCGTCGGTTCGCGTCTTCGACGCAGCTGTCGAGCGGGCGTATCAGGGCCAGCGCAAGATCGCGTGGATGGAAGTCTTCGCCGGCGAGAAATCGTTCAAGCAGTTCCAGGACTGGCTTCCGCAGGAGACGGTCGACGCGATGCAGGAATATCGCGTCTCGATCAAGGGACCTCTTACCACGCCAGTCGGTGGCGGCATCAGGTCCCTCAACGTCACCCTGAGGCAGGTCCTCGATCTTTACGCGTGCATCCGTCCCGTGCGGTACTTCGAGGGCGTAGGCGCGCCGGTGAAGGAGCCCGAGAAGGTCGACGTCGTCATCTTCCGCGAGAACACCGAGGATGTGTACGCCGGCATCGAGTGGAAGGCCGGCTCTCCCGAAGCGGAGAAGATCGCGTCGTACCTGCGGAAAGAATTCAAGAGCGAGATCCGCGAAAAATCGGCACTAGGCGTCAAGCCAATGTCCGAATTCGGATCCAAGCGCCTGGTCGAGATGGCGATCAGATACGCTATCGAGAAAGACCGTGAATCGGTGACGCTCGTCCACAAGGGCAACATCATGAAGTTCACCGAAGGCGCATTTCGCGACTGGGGCTACGAAGTGGCTCGCGAGAAATTCCCCGAGGACACGACCACCGAAGCGGAGCTGACCAAGGCAGGACCGTCGGCTCGTGCCGATGCGATCGTGATACGCGACCGGATCGCGGACTCGATGTTTCAGCAGATGCTGTTGCGTCCGTCAGAGTATTCGGTGATCGCGACCCCCAATCTGAATGGCGATTATTTGTCGGATGCGGCCGCTGCGCAGGTCGGTGGGCTGGGAATCGCGCCCGGTGGCAACGTCGGAAACGGGGTCGCAGTCTTCGAGGCAACTCACGGCACTGCGCCGAAGTACGCGAACCTCGACAAGATCAACCCGGGCAGTGTGATTCTTTCGGGAGTGATGATGTTCGAGTACATGGGTTGGAACGAGGCCGCGGAGCTGATCATCAAGGGAATGGAGAACGCGATCAAGTCGAAGCGCGTTACTTACGATCTCGCTCGCCAAATGCCCGGCGCTACCGAGGTATCGACCTCGGCGTTTGGGGATCAGGTCATCGCCGGAATGAAGGCCTAGCTGGTGGTTTCCGTCAGTATCAACTCGGCGAGTCCGACGGAAGTCGGAACCAGCCTGCTCGTGGTCGCTCTCCCTGAAAATCCGACCATCGCCGGAATTGCCGGCCTCGACAGCGCCGCTCAGGGATCGCTGAGCAAGTCGATCGAGATGAAGGACTTCCGCGGTGGCCGCGACGAGATGCTGCATCTCACCGGGTTCGCCAAAGGCCCGCGCCGTCTGATGTTGCTGGGAATGGGCTCGATGTCGGACCGACGCGCATCCTTGCGGCGCGCGGCCACGCTCGCGGCCCGCACGGCTCATCGTCTGGGCGTCGGAGAAATGGTGTGGTACTCGGGCCAGATCACTCCGGAAGAAACCGAAGCGATCACCATCGGCCTCATCGCGGGCTCCTGGGAGTATGCCGATCTCAAGACTCCGCCCCCGGAGTCCGAGCGCAGGAAGCCGCTCGAAAAGGCGAGCATCCTCACCAACAATACCGATGACTTTCGCAGGGCACTGAGCAACGGCCAGGCGATAGGAACTGGTCAAAGTCTCGCCCGGCGGCTGGCGATGATGCCGGGGAATCTCTGCACTCCCGATTACATCGCGCAGACAGCGGGTGAAATCGCGGCCCGCTATGGGATGGGTATCACCGTTCTCGGTCGCCGCGAGATGGAAGCCGAAAAAATGGGATCCTTTCTCGCCGTGGCTCAGGGAACGCCGCAGGAGCCGAGGCTCATCGCGATGGAGTACAAGGGCGGCAAGCCGAACGCCAAGCCCGTAGTGCTCGTCGGTAAAGGGCTGTGCTTCGACAGCGGCGGAATATCCATCAAGCCCGCACAGGGGATGGAGTTCATGAAGTTCGACATGTGCGGGGGCGCCGGCGTGCTCGGGACGATGGAAGCCATTGGGCAGATGAAGCCCGAGGTCAACGTCGTCGGAATAGTCGGAGCTACGACGAACATGCCATCGGGAACCGCGATGAATCCGGGCGATGTGGTAAAAGCCCAGAACGGCAAGTCGATCGAGATCATCAACACCGATGCCGAAGGACGGCTGGTTCTGGCCGATTGTCTTTCATACGCCAAGCGGTTCAATCCTGACGTGGTCATCGACGCCGCGACGCTCACCGGCGCCTGCGTAATCGCGCTTGGACACACCGCGAGCGGCGTTTTTTCGAGCGACGACAGCCTGATCGCTGAGATTCTTGCCGCCGGCAAAAAGGCGGGCGAGCCGGGTTGGCCATTGCCGATGTGGGACGACTACAAGGATCTCATCAAGTCCGACGTTGCCGACGTCAAGAACTCGGGCGGTCGTCCGGCGGGCGCAGTAACGGCCGCAATGTTCCTCAAGGAATTCGCCGAAGGCTATCCCTGGGCGCATTTGGACATCGCTGGCACCGCTTATTCAGAGAGCGATCTGGTGACTATTCCCAAGGGACCGACCGGGGTTCCGACGGGTACCTTCATCGAGTTCATTCGCGGGAGAGCTCGCTGACCAGCGCGAACACCAAATGGCGCACCTCAGCCCGCCTCGGCCTCGTGGCCGGGGCGCTTTTGTACGCGCCCGTATCTACCTCGATGGCGCAGGTGGTTCCTCCGCCGGCGAGCGAAGTTCCGATTCCGGTCAAGCCGAAGACGGATTCCGCTCCGGACACGACCCAGATCAAAACGGACACACTCAAAGCGTCGATAGGCCGCTTCGCCGACCCCGCGCTATACGAGATCGGCCCGCAGTACGAGTGGAACCGGACGCAGTTGTTCGCCACGGGCGCCTTCACGCTCGTCGATGTGCTCGATCGCATCCCGGGGCTCACCACATTCAGATCCGGTTGGCTCTCCACGCCGCAGACGGCGATGTACGCCGGCGATTTTCAACGCGTCAGAGTTTTTTACGACGGCGTGGAGATCGATAATCTCGACACGCGCACCGGAGGGGTGATCGATCTGGCATCCGTGCCGATCTGGTCCCTGGAGCACTTGAGCATCGAGCGCGCCGCCAATGAGACTCGCATTTACATGCGCAGCTGGCGAGTGGACAATACCGATCCCTATACGCGCGCTGACGTCGCCACCGGCAACGAAGAAACGAACCTGTATCGCGGATTTTACGGGAAGCGTTTCGACAACGGCGGAGTGCTGCAGTTCGCCGGACAGCAATACGGTGTGACGAGCCCACGCTTCGCGGGCAGCGGTGACGCGCTGTCTCTGCTGACCAGAGTTGGCATTGCGAAAAAAGGCTGGAGTCTCGACGCGTTCATGCTGAGGCATCATCCCACGCGCGACATGCAGCGGCCGGTCGGGGAGTCCGGCAGGCCGCCGATTCTCGGACTCGACGCGACGTACACCGACGCATATCTGCGCGCAGCGATCGGTGGTGTCGACGGAGGACCGTGGGCTCAGCTCACAGTCGCCTCGCTTGGATACAAGGGAACGACCGAGCCGAATCGAACGATCGGTGCCGAGATCATCGCCGACACGCTCGAGCGGCGGACGTCAGAGTCGCAGTACAACCTGAGCGCGGGAATGACACTGGGGCCTTTCCGCCTCGAGGCGCTGGATCGACTCCGGGCGCTCGGTGGCGAGACCTACAACGCCGTCAGCGGCAGGGCCGACGTCGTCAGTCCCCTGGGCACCATCAGCGGGTTCGTGGAGCGGGACGCCTTCCGAAACACCTTCAAGGCGGACGCCGGCATCAGGGCGCAGCCGCTTCCGTTCCTCGCTTTCTCGGGTTCGATCGGACAATCGACTCCCCTGGAATCCGGTATCGGCTCACCATCAGCGGGGACCTCGCTCCGCGGCGAAGCAGCCGTCAGAGTCTTTGGACCATGGATGGCTGCCGGATTGATAAGAGCCGACAATCCGGATGGTCTGGCGCCTCTGGTCTACGACACCCTGTTCCTCCCGACGCGAGCCGGCCAGGTCACCGGAAAAACAATTTCAATTCGCGGCCCCATAGTGGCCGGTTTCGGCATCGATGCCTGGGCGGCTCAATGGGATGACAGCGTTGCGTATCTGCCCAGGTACCAAAGCAGGTCTGAGATCAACTACGCCAACGATTTCGCCCGCCGATTTCCGCGCGGTGATTTTGCGCTCAGGGTCGCGGGGATCTACGAGTACCGCAGTCACGTCGATTTTCCGCTCGCCGCAGGAGACGTGAGAGCCCCGGTGTCCAAGACTGTTTCGGCGCTACTGGAGATACGAATCCTGCGCGCAATAATTTCATATCAGCAGCGCAACATCATGGGCTATCAGTACAGCGTTATTCCTGGGTTCGAGATGCCGAGGGTGCTGGCTAATTATGGTGTGAGGTGGGAGTTCTGGAATTGACAAAGCCTTTGTCGCTCCGTAAGATAGCCCGCCTCACATGATATCAAGCATGACAGGGTTTGGTGCGGCCGATGGGACCGTCGGTGACGCCCGGGCGAGCGTCGAGATTCGGACTGTCAACCATCGCTTCTTCAGCCCCAATCTCAAACTTCCTTCTGCCTTTGCGCGTTGGGAGGGTGAGATCCGCGAGGTCCTGCGGCAGAAGATCGCGCGCGGTCACGTGACGCTGAGCGCTCGTATCGACCGGCCCGCTGCCTCGGGCTCGGTCATCGACGAAGCGCGCCTTGCCCAATACGCCACCGCGCTCAAGGAGCTTCAGAAAAAACACGGACTCGGCGGCGAAGTGGACCTCGCTACCGTCCTTCGGTTGCCCGACGTAGTCACCACGCCGAGTGAGGAGATGGACGCTTCGGCGGGCGAAGCCCTGTCTGCGATTGTCGCCAGGGCGGCGGAGAATCTGATCACGATGCGCCGCTCGGAAGGGGCACTGCTGGCTGCCTTTCTTCTGGAGCGCGTGGCCGCGGTCGAGTCCCGCCTCGCGCGGATCGAGTCTCGAGCGCCCGTTCGCCTCAAGGAACAGCACGAGCGGGTGAAGCGAACCGTATCGGACCTCGTCGGCGCCGCCGGTGCTGATCCGCAGCGCGTCGCGCAGGAGATCGCCATCCTCGCTGACAAGCTCGACGTCGCCGAGGAGCTCGATCGGTTCCGGTCCCATCTCGCCGCGTTCCGCGAGACGTCTCAATCAAAAACGGCGGATCCGGTAGGCAAGCGACTTGGATTTATCCTGCAGGAGATGGTTCGCGAGGCGAATACCATCGGCAGCAAGGCGAACGACGCCCAGATACAGGAAGACGTCATCGCGATCAAGGAAGAGCTTGAGCGAATCCGCGAGCAGGTTGAGAACCTGGAGTAATGCCCGTTCCGGTCATCCTCTCATCACCATCGGGCGGCGGGAAGACGACCATCGCTCACAAGCTCCTTGCGACGAGGAATGACGTTGGCTACTCGGTGTCGTGCACGACCAGGCCTGCGCGCCACGACGAGACCGAAGGGCGCGACTACTATTTTCTGACCGAGGAGAAATTCAGATCCCGGCAGCAGTCGGGTGAATTCGCCGAGTCCGCGACGGTACACGGCCATCTTTACGGAACACTGCGAGCGGAAGTGAAGCGGGTGCTCGCCTCGGGGCGCAACGTCATCATGGACATCGATGTCCAGGGGACGAGGCAATTCGCGGCGGCTTTCCCGGAGTCGCTGCTCATATTCATCCTGCCGCCTTCGTCGGAAGCGCTGATCGCGCGGCTCGAGGCTCGAGGCACCGAAGACGTTCCTGCCCTCATTCGACGCTTTCGGAGTGCCAAAGACGAGCTGAAAGCGATAGATTTGTACGAGTATGTCGTAGTGAATGATGATCTCGACTCCGCCGTTGCCGCGGTCGCCGACATCATCGATGGGAAGGGGAAGAGGTTCGAGCGGTCCCGCAATGGAGCCCTCGAACCGCGCGTCAATGAGCTGATGCAAGGCATCGAGCGCGCAATCGATCAATACACAGCGAGGAAGTGATGCAGGTTTTCATCCCGAACGAAGTCGCCAAGCACGCGACCAACAAGTATCTGGGAGTTCTGGTCGCCGCCAAATACGCGCGCGTCCTCAACGAGTTCCCGCGCGACCGCTCGGCGCCGGGCGAGAAAAAGCTGACGACGCGCTCGCTCGAAGAGCTCACCGATGGTGAGGTCGAGTATCGGGTCGTGCCGCGCCGCCGCGTGGAGTAATTACCGCGCGTCCGTTCTCGGGCAGTCGCATCCTCCTCGGTGTTACCGGGGGCATCGCCAGCTACAAGTCCGTGTGGCTGGCGCGTTTGCTTACACAGGCCGGCGCTGAAGTAGACGTCGTCATGACTCGCGGGGCGCGCGAGTTCGTCGGGCCAATCACATTCGAAGCGGTGACGGGTCGTCCTGTCCACACCGAGATCTTCGGGCCCGGTCACGCTCTCGATCATATCAGGCTGGCACGCGAGGCGAAGGCGATCGTCGTCGCCCCGGCCACGGCCGACTTTGTGGGCCGCGCCGCGCACGGTCTCGCCGATGATCTTCTTACCGCATGCCTCCTCGCTGCCACGTCAAAGGTTCTTCTCGTTCCGGCGATGAACGACCGGATGTGGTCCCACGCTCAGACCAGGCGGAACGTCGAACACGCGCGCTCGCTGGGTTATCAGGTACTCGAGCCGGCGGAGGGTCCGCTGGCGGTCGGGGAAGGCGCCGGGCCGGGGCGGATGCCGGAGCCCGAGGAGATTATGAGTCATATCGGGCGGATACTCGACGACAAGTCAGGCCTTCGCGGGAAGAACATCGTCGTAACGGCGGGGGCGACCCGGGAGCCGCTCGATCCAGTGAGATTCATCTCCAACCACAGCAGCGGCAAGATGGGGATCGCGCTTGCTCGCGCCGCGTGGCGTCGTGGAGCCGATGTCACGCTCATCTCCGGACACGTCGACGTCGCGCTCCCGAAGGAGCTCGAGGTCGTCGCTGCGCCGACGGTTGAAGAAATGGCAGATGCCGTCGCAAAAGCTCTCCCCAGCGCCGATGTCCTGATCATGGCCGCGGCTCCCGCGGATTTTCGGCCCGCAACACCTGCGACCCAGAAAATCAAGAAGCATGGTTCGGTGCCAAAGATGGAGCTCGAGCCCACGACGGACATTCTCAAGTCCACGATCTCGAAGCGAAAAAAAAAGAGCTTCATCGTCGGATTTGCTCTGGAGACCAACGACGGCCTCAATAACGCGAAGGAAAAACTCCAGGCAAAGGACCTGGACCTGGTGGTACTCAACGATGCGACTGAGCCCGGCGCCGGCTTCGGCGTCGACACAAACCGCGTTACCTTGATCGGCCGCCATGGAAAGCAGGAGGATCTGACACTGATGTCCAAGACTGACCTCGCCGAGGTTCTCCTCGACCGCATCGAACAGGAGCTCAGTGGACGCTAAGCTTCTGTTGCGGCGCTATCTCGAGCAGCGACGGGAGCTCGGAGAATCCGAGCTCGTACTCGACCGCCTGAATGTCGAGGAGGTAATGCAGCTTCTCGGCGCTGTCGGCCGAGTGAGACCGAATCCGCCCGCTCCCAGTCTGCGGGCGGTGGCAGAACAAAGCTCAGGTGAGGAAGGGCAGGACTGGCGCACTTCGCTGAGACAGGCTGGCGTGAATGTTGACGCCGCGATTCCAGCTGCGAACGTGCCCGCTGAACCTGTACTGCCGAAAACCGAGCTCCAGGAAACACCTACCGCTCCTCCAGCCACTTCGAACGACATGGCTTTCAAAAAGGGACTCGTGGTCGGCACCGATGCAGCCGATATCATCCCGAGGG
The DNA here is from genome assembly GCA_036514115.1 of Gemmatimonadaceae bacterium. Lineage (GTDB taxonomy): Bacteria > Gemmatimonadota > Gemmatimonadetes > Gemmatimonadales > Gemmatimonadaceae > UBA4720. The sequence goes on along the minus strand of DATBXT010000092.1, from coordinate 9,662 downwards.
AGATCGCGAAGCTCGACACGCTCGAGGAAATCGCGAAGAAGGTGCAGAAATGCACCCGCTGTCCGCTTTACGAGACGGCGACCAACGGTGTTCCTGGAGAGGGCGACCCGAAAGCGAAACTGGTTTGTGTCGGAGAAGCGCCGGGAGCGAAGGAAGATGAAACGGGCCGGCCGTTCGTCGGCCAGGCCGGTCAGCTGCTCACCAAGATTCTCGGGGCGATCGACCTAACGAGAGAGCAGGTATTCATTTGCAACGTTCTCAAACATCGTCCGCCAGGGAATCGAAATCCACGGCCGGAAGAAGTCGAAGCGTGCAGTCCTTACCTGATCAGGCAACTCGAATTGATCAAGCCAAAAGTTATTGTTGCTTTTGGAACGTTCGCCGCGCAAACTCTGCTAAACACCAAAACTCCGATCGGCAAACTCCGTGGTTTCGTTCACAAATATCACGGCATACCGCTCGTCGTCACCTATCACCCGGCTGCTTTACTGCGGAACCCGGCATGGAAGCGGCCAACGTGGGAAGATGTCAAGCTCGCCCGTAGAATACTCGATAGCAGCTCCCGCTCGTGATCCATACAAGGATCGCCGACCGCCTTACTCCGAGGACGCGGAGCAGGCGGTGTTGTCGGCAATGCTCATGGATCCCGACGCGATTCTCCGCGCGACGGAATTTCTCGATGACACGATGTTCTACCGTGAGGGCCATCGCCGGATTTTCCGCGCGATGCTCGCCCTCTCCGAGCGGGGCGACGTTGTAGATCCGCTGACGCTTTCTGAGGAGCTGGCGCGTTCCAACTCCCTCGAATCGAGCGGCGGCAAGGATTACATAGGATTTCTGGTCGACGCGGTTCCCACAGCCGCCAACGTCGAGTACCACGCCAAAATCGTTCGCGAGAAGGCGCTCCGCCGGCGGCTTATTGAAGTCTCGACGGCTATCGTCGCCGAGGCCTTCGAATCGGGCGCTCCTTCGACGGAGCTGCTCGATGAGGCCGAACACAAGATCTTCGAGGTCAATCAGAGTCGCGGCGGCGAAGGCTTCACGCGCATCAAGGAGCTGCTCTGGCCGACGATGGAGCGGATCGAGGAGATCCAGCGCGGCGGCGGATCGATTACGGGCGTCGCCAGCGGGTTCAAGGATCTCGACGAGCTGACGGCAGGTTTCCAGCCATCGGATCTGGTCATCGTCGCCGCGAGGCCGTCAATGGGGAAGACCGCCTTCGTGCTCAACATCGCCCAGAACGCCGCGCTCGACACCAATGTCCCCGTCGCGTTCTTCTCGCTGGAAATGAGCAAGGAGCAGCTGGTGCAGCGGCTTCTCACTTCCGAGGGGCGCGTCGACGCTCAGCGGCTGCGTAAAGGAAAGCTGCACGACGACGAATTTGTCCGACTCGGTCGCGCCGCCGGAATTCTCAGTCACGCGCCCATCTGGATCGACGACACACCGGGAATGACTCTGCTCGAGATGCGCTCAAAGGCGCGCCGCCTGAAAATGGAAAACAATATCGGCATGGTGGTCGTGGACTACCTGCAGCTGATGCAGGGCCCGACGAACACCGAGAGCCGGCAGCAGGAGATCAGCTACATCTCGCGCTCGCTGAAGGCTCTGGCGCGCGAGCTCAGGATCCCCGTCGTAGCACTTTCACAGCTGTCGCGTGCTCCCGAGCAACGCACTGGCGAGAACAAGCGCCCCCAGCTCTCCGATCTGCGCGAGTCGGGCGCGATCGAGCAGGATGCGGATCTGGTGATGTTCATCTACCGACAGGAGATGTACGAGGGGCCGACCGACAAGGACGGAAATTCTCTCGAGGGCCGCGCGGAGATAATCGTCGGTAAGCAACGCAACGGACCAACCGGCTTCGTGAACCTTTTCTTCAACAAGACCTACACCCGCTTCGAGAATCTGTCGCCCCGTCTCGAGAAGTGAGTCCGAAAGCAAAGACTGTCTACCGCTGTACCAGCTGCGGCGCTGATCATCCAAAATGGGCCGGGCGCTGTGACGTCTGCGGGGACTGGAACACCTTGGTGGAAGAGATGGCGGCGCCGCGCGCGTCGTCGACCGCTTCGGGCCGAAGAGTGCAGGGCGCCAAGTCCATGGCCGAAGGTGGAAGCGTCGCGGTAACACAGCGGCTCCGCGATGTTCAGAGCTCCGCCGGCCGCAGAATCAAAACAGGCATCAACGAATTCGACTTCGTACTGGGCGGCGGCATTGTTCCGGGATCGATGGTCCTCGTCGGCGGCGAGCCGGGCATTGGCAAGTCGACACTCCTGCTTCAGGTCGCGGGCCGCCTCCAGGACCTCGGGCACTCGACGCTCTACGTGTCGGGCGAGGAATCCGCGCTCCAGGTGAAGCTCCGCGCCGAACGGCTGCACGCATCGGCTGAAGACGTCGCCTTGCTCAACGAGACTTTGCTGGAAACGATCATCGCCACCGCGGGCTCCCAGAAGTTCGACGCGATCGTCATCGACTCGATCCAGACGATTTTCACATCGGATCTGGAAGGCGCGCCCGGCAACGTCGGACAGGTGCGCGAATGCGCCGCGCGTCTGATGCGATTCGCAAAGGAGACCGAGACCACGGTCTTTGCCGTCGGACACGTCACCAAAGGTGGCGGCATCGCTGGACCGAAAACCCTCGAGCACATCGTCGATACCGTGTTGTACTTCGAGGGCGAGGGCATGCTCGAGCATCGAGTGCTGCGCGCGACCAAGAACCGGTTCGGCAGTGTCGACGAGATCGGCGTTTTCAGAATGACCGAGGAAGGGCTCATCGCCGTGGAGAATCCATCCGAGCTTTTCCTCGGCGATCGTCTCACGAGTGCATCCGGCAGCGCAGTCACCGCTCTGATGGAGGGCACCCGCCCTGTATTGATCGAGATCCAGGGACTCGCAGCCAAGGCCGGCTATGGAACTCCTCAGCGGGTGAGCACTGGTTTCGACGGCCGTCGTCTGGCGCTGCTTCTCGCCGTGCTGGACAAGCGGGCTGGTCTCTCCTTTTCGCAGCTCGACGTATTTCTCAACGTCGTGGGCGGGGTGAGAATGCAGGAGCCCGCGGGAGATCTCGCGGTAGCAAGCGCGCTGGCATCGAGTGTCTACGATCGCCCCGTGTCGAGCTCCGCCATCTTTCTCGGCGAGGTGGGACTCGGCGGCGAGATCAGACCAGTGTCGCAGGCGGAGCGGCGCCTCGGCGAAGCGGCGAAGATGGGAATGTCCACTGCTTACATGGCGGAGCGGGGAATTCCGAAGAAGGGCGCGCGCGGGATCGAAGTCATCGGCGTGCGGACGATCGCGGATGTGTTCAGGCATCTGTTCAATGGGTGAGCCGGGAAGCGGGATGCGGGAAGCGGGAAGCGGGTCCCGCGATGTCGGGGTGATCATAGTCGCCGCGGGCAGCGGAACGAGAACCGAATCACCGGAGCTAAAACAATTCCGCTGGGTCGCCGGCAAGCCGATGCTGCTCCACAGCATTCAGACCTTTCAGGCGATGAGTGACGTCGCGATGGTCGTGTGTGTTCTGCCGCGGGAATACGTCGGCGATCCACCACCATGGATTTTCCAGAGCGACTCCGACCGGTTGCTGCTGTCTGTCGGCGGTCGCCACCGTGGCGAATCCGTTGCCAACGGTCTCGAGGATCTACCCACTGAGTGCGAGATCGTGGTAGTACACGACGCCGCTCGGCCGCTCGTATCGGCCGAGACGATTCGGCGCGTGATCGACGAAGCGCGGAAGGGGAACGGCGCCGTTGCCGCGTTGCCGGTGGCCGACACTCTCAAGCGCGCGGATTCGAGCGGGAAGGTGATTGAGACGGTAGATCGTTTCGGAATCTGGAGGGCGCAGACACCGCAGGCTTTCCCCCGGGAGATCATTGTGCGGGCGCATCGCGAGGCCCGCGAAGCCGACCGCGTTGCCACCGACGATGCCGCGCTTTGCGAAGGCATCGGACTGCCCGTGATCCTCGTGCGCGGGAGCGAGCGAGCTGTCAAAATCACCGAGGAGACGGATTTCGCGTTAGCGGAGGCGCTAAGTATCTTCCGCGAATGAAGCCGCAGCCAATGGTCGTACCCTTCTGGTCGGCGGAGGAGGTCGAGGCTGCCATCAACGGAACGCTCGCTCACCTCGCCGCCGGTAAAGTTCTCGCATATCCCACCGAGACCGTCTATGGATTCGGCGGCGCCGTCGATGAACGGTCCGTTCAGGCGCTCGTCGACCTCAAGGGACGCGCGCCGGGAAAACCATTTCTGCTTCTGGTCGCACGCAGCGACATGATCACGCGACTCGGGCTGCATCTCACCGGGTACGCGTCGACGTTGGCAGCCAGATTCTGGCCTGGCCCCCTGACGCTCGTTCTCCCCGGTGGTGAAAAGCGGGTTCCAGACAGACTGCGCGGTCCGGAAGGAGGCGTCGCGGTCCGCTGGACTCCGCATCGTTCTCTCGCCCGACTGATTCTCGCGCACGGAGATCCGATCACGTCGACGAGCGCAAATCGACCGGGTGTGCCGCCGGCAACGGCCGCCGACCAGATAGTCACTCAGTGGAGTGAGGCGATTCTGCGCGGCACACTCCGAGTGCTCGATGGAGGCCGCCTCGAGGAGTCACAGCCGTCGACGGTCGTGGATTGCACCGGCCGACTCCCTCGCGTCATTCGCCCTGGCGCTATATCGGCGGACCGGTTGCGCGAGAGCGTTGCCGACCTCGTCGGAAACGCATAGTCATGAATCTTCTTTTCGTCTGCAGCGGCAACACTTGCCGAAGTCCGATGGCCGAAGCGCTCGCCCGAAAGATCGCGGAGCGTCGCGGGATCGCCGATGTAAGTGTCTCCAGCGCCGGGACTAACGCGTGGGACAACATCCCGGCGACCGATGAGGCCCTGCTGGTGGGGATGGAGCGCGGAGTGGACTTGACCAGTCACCGCGCGCGCAAGCTCACACCAGCCATCGTGTCCGAGGCAGATCTCATCTTCGTGATGACGCCCGGTCACCTCGAGCAGGTGAAGCAGCTCGGCGGAAGAGGGAAAGTCCACGTCATCGATGAATACGCTTCGGGTTCTGCCAATCAGGGCATCACCGACCCCTATGGTGGCGACCTCGACGCGTATCGACAGACCGCGGATGTACTCGAGCGCGAACTGGAGAAGCTTTTCGACCGCCTTGGCAGCTGACGATGAAGTGCCCGAGCTTCCGGGCCGCCTTGTCCTGATCGGTCATCCGGTTGCCCATTCGCTGTCGCCGATCTTTCAGAACGCGGCGCTCAGGGCAGCGGGAATCCCACTCGAATACGAAGCCGTCGATGTGCCCACGCGTGAGCTGCGCGTCTTCCTCCGAACGCTGAAAGACATGCGCGCCGCGGGGAACGTGACGATCCCCCACAAGGTTGCCGTCCACGCCAGCTGCGACGACCTCAGCGATGTCGCCGAGCGCGTTGGTGCGGTGAACACGTTCTGGTTCGAGTCTGGCCGGTTGCATGGAGATAACACCGACGTCGCTGGTTTTGAATCCGCGGCGAAGGCGCTCCTCGGCGGCGACCCGGTCGACGCGCGGGTGATCCTGCTGGGAAGCGGTGGTGCGGCGGCGGCGGTACTCACGGCGATAGAACAGTGGACCAACGCCCGAGTCACTGTAGTCGCGCGTCATCTGGACCGCGCCGAAAAACTGGCTCGACGTTTTCGCGATGTCGCGCGCGCGGAAAAGAGTCTGGACGCTGCGCTGCCCGGTGCAACCTTGCTGATCAACGCCACTCCCGTGGGTCAGCAGAGCGATGAGATGCCAGTCGAGATCGCCAGGATTCCCAGAACCGCGGCGGTTATCGACCTGGTTTACCGCAAAGGCGCGACTCCGTGGGTGAGAGCGGCGCGACAGAACGGCAACCCGGCCGCGGACGGACTACCGATGCTGATAGAGCAGGGCGCTCTCTCATTCAAACGGTGGTTCGGCAGAGAGCCGGACAGGGAAGCGATGCGGCGGTCACTGGCGTAGGCTCGAGGCCGGCCCCTTCGTGGGCGACGCGTCTCGTCGGTGGTGCGTTGGACTTGCTGCTTCCCCGGACATGCGTTGCATGCGACACCCTCATGTCGCACTCCGAGACCGGGATGGTTTGCAGCCTCTGCTGGTCAAGATTGTCCCAACTTCCGTCGCCGCAGTGCCAGCGTTGTGGCCATCCGCTGTCCACCGATAAGTGCGCCTGGTGTGACCTGCTCCCACCATTTGTGCGGGCGGTCCGATCGGTATGCTGGATGCCGGCCGAGCCGGCGTCAGCAATCGTTCACGCTCTGAAATACGAAGGTTGGGGCGATGTCTCTAACGAAATCGCCGACCGCATGGCACGGCTGTCGTGGCCGCGAGACGTGCGCGAGGAGCGAACGGCGCTGGTTCCGGTCCCCCTCGCCTCAGCGAGAAGGCGCCAGCGTGGCTATAATCAGAGTGCGCTCATTGCAAGCGAACTCGGCCGGCGATGGCGCATTCCTGTGTGGGAGCAAGTGGTCGCTCGCCTTCGCGAGACCGAGTCTCAAACCCGGCTGACACCGGAAGAGAGGCTGGACAACGTCGCAGGCTCGTTCCGTGCGGCAAGCGAGTGGCGGGATAGACTGCGCGGGGCGCATGTGATTCTGGTGGACGACGTTGTGACGACCGCGGCGACTCTGAACACGTGCGCGAAGGTGCTGTACGATGCGGGAGCTCGAATAATTTCCTACGTAACATTCGGCCGGGCGCGCGCAAGTGGCGACCGGCTTTAACCAACCGGAGCAAAAAGGAATGGCAACGAGGGTAGGCATCAACGGTTTTGGCCGGATTGGCCGCCAGGTCGTGCGCGCCGCCAAGAACGCGGGCGTCGCTGATCTCGACATCGTGGCGGTGAACGATCTCACCGACACGAAAACACTGGCGCATCTCTTCAAGTACGATTCCGTCCACGGCACCTACCAGGGTGATGTGGAAGCAGGCACCGACTCGATCACCATCGATGGAGACGAGATGAAGGTGCTGGCGCAGAAGGATCCGGGCGCACTGCCGTGGAAAGATCTGGGCGTCGACATCGTTCTGGAATCCACCGGTCGCTTCACGGACGCGTCGGCGGCGCGCAAGCACATCGACTGCGGCGCGAAAAAAGTTCTTATCTCGGCGCCCGCGAAAGGCGAGGACATCACCATCGTGATGGGCGTCAACGACGAGAAGTACGATTCGTCGAAACACGTCATTGTTTCCAATGCTTCGTGCACGACGAACTGCCTGGTGCCAATGGTGAAAGTCATTCGCGACAACTTCGGCTTCCGTCACGGCTCGATGGTCACGATCCACAGCTACACCAACGACCAGCAAATTCTGGATTTGCCGCACAAGGATCTGCGTCGCGCGCGCGCGGCCGCGTTGTCGATGATTCCCACTACGACTGGCGCTGCCAAGGCGACGTCGCTGGTGATCCCCGAAGTGAAAGGGAAAATCGATGGCAGCTCGATCCGCGTCCCCACGCCGGATGTCTCCTACACCGTTCTCACGGTCGAAATCGAAAAGACCGGAATCACCAAGGACGCAGTGAACGAAGCGTTCAAGAAGGCAGCAGGTTCTGGCCCGTTGCAGGGAATTCTCCGCTACTCCGACGAGGAGCTTGTGTCCAGCGACTTCATCGGCGATCCAGCTTCGTGCATTCTGGATTCGAAGACCACCAACGTCATCGACGGCACCCTGGTGACGGTCCAGGGCTGGTACGATAACGAGTGGGGTTATGCGTCCCGCTGCGTGGACATGCTTCGATTCATGGGACAGCGACTCTAAGAGAATCCACAATGCGCAAGAAGACGGTCCGCGATCTGGACGACGCCCAGGTCAGAGACAAGCGGGCGCTCGTCAGAGTCGATTTCAACGTCCCTCTCGACGACGATGGGAATATCACGGACGACACCCGCATCCGTGCGTCGCTGCCAACAATCGAGCTGTTGCTGGAGCGGCGCGCGCGTCCCGTAATCCTTTCTCACCTGGGTCGACCGAAGGGGAAACCGGATCCGAAGTACTCGCTTCAACCGGTTTCGAAACGGCTCGAGGAGCTTTGCGGGCACAAGGTGATCTTCGTCGAAAGCACCGATTCCGATGAAGCCGCGCAGGCCTGTCGGAGTCTCAAGACCGGCGAAATCCTTTTGCTCGAGAACACGCGGTTTCTCGGCGGTGAGGAGAAAAACGATCAGCGCCTCTCACGAGCACTGGCGGAGCTGGGCGATTTTTTCGTAAACGACGCATTTGGCTCCGCGCATCGAGCCCACGCTTCCACTGTCGGCGTCGCCGAACATCTTCGACCGGCGGTGGCTGGTCTGCTGATGCAAACCGAGCTCGATTACCTCGGCGGCGCACTCGCGAACCCTGCGCGTCCGTTCGTAGCAATCCTCGGCGGCGCAAAGATCTCGGGAAAGATCGATGTAATCGAGCAGCTGCTGCCGAAGGTGGACGGGCTGCTCATCGGCGGCGCAATGGCTTGCACCTTCTTCCGGGCGATGGGTCTCGAGACCGGTAAATCACTGGTGGAAGAAGACCGCGTGCCGATGGCGAAAGACCTTCTCGATCGAGGCGGGATGCGGCTGACGCTCCCGCATGACGCGATGGTTGCTTCGTCACTCGACAATCCCGCAAACGCCAGAGCAGTGTCCAGAAACGCGATCCCGAAGGATCAGGCGATGTTCGATATTGGACCCGAGTCGGCTCAGTCGTTTGCGAGGGCCATTGCGATGGCGAAAACCGTAATCTGGAACGGTCCCATGGGAGTGTTCGAGCAGCCGCCTTTTGATGCAGGTACTCGCGCCATCGCTGAGGCGATGGCAGCGGCGACTTCGCGGGGCACCATTACCATCGTTGGCGGCGGAGACTCCGCGGCCGCGGTCAGTGAAGCGGGACTCGAGAAAAAGATGAGTCACGTTTCGACGGGCGGCGGCGCTTCGCTCGAGTTCCTCGAGGGAAAGAAACTTCCCGGAGTCGAAGTACTCGACGAGGCAGTTTAGTGAGGCGTCGCGTGCTCGCCGGCAACTGGAAGATGAACAACGGTCCCAGCGCGGCGAAGTCGTTCATGGAAACTTTCCTGGGCGGCTACAAGTCCAGCGCTGACCGGACGGTAATTATTTTCCCCCCGGCGGTGTCGGTGCCTGTCGTCGCGTCTGCGTTAGATGGGCGACAGGATGTTACCGTTGGCGTTCAGAATATCTATTGGGCGGAGAAGGGAGCCTTCACTGGGGAGATCTCCGCTGCCATGGCCGCCGACGCGGGTGCGGCTGTTGTTCTGGTGGGTCATTCCGAGCGACGACACGTCTTTGGCGAAACCGACGCTCAATGCGCAAAGAAATGTCTGGCAGCCGCGAAGGCGAAGCTGCGCTTCATGCTTTGCGTGGGCGAGACCATCGAGCAGCGCGAAGCAGGACAGACGGAGACCCTCGTCATTCAACAGCTTCGCGACGGACTCTCGCAAACGCCGAATCTCATCTCCGCGGATTTCATGATCGCGTATGAGCCGGTATGGGCTATCGGAACCGGCTTGACGGCGTCAGCCGCCGACGCCTCCGCGATCCACGGTGTGCTTCGGACGGAGCTGCGCAAAATGATCGGCACCCGCGCAGACGAGATTCCGATTCTTTACGGTGGAAGCGTCAACCCTGGCAACGCAGCCGGATTGCTTGCGGCCGAGGACATCGA
>DATBXT010000091.1:0-4386 GCA_036514115.1 Gemmatimonadaceae bacterium | reverse complement strand
CAGCGGCAGATCAGGAGAAACCCGATGGCGACGACGGCAGTTCCCACCACTGGACCCCGCAAAGCACCGCCGGCCGATACCGCACAACCGCTCGAAAAGGAAGTTGAGGTTCCGACTCAAAACGACTGGAGCACGCCGCAGGCGATGGCGATTCCCAAAGAGGGATATTTCAAGCTCGAGAAAGGCAGATACGGCGCGATCTACCCAAGAACGCCGTGCAACTATGGCTTCTCAATCATCGCCAAGGTGATTCCCGGCAGGGAGCAGGTCGTTCGCGACTACGGGAAGACAATCGAGGCGGCCGTGAAAGGCGCGCCGAACGTTCTCGCCCCTCTGAAGCTGCATTACCTGCGCTGGGTCCTTTTCGATGTCGGCTCGGGACTCCACTTCATGTACCAGGGGATCTTCGATACCGACTTCGACAAGTATCTCGAGGATGCCGTCGCGCTCTTCAACGCCACCGGAGTCACGACGGTCTTCACCAACCTCGAAGGATGGCCGGAGGACTGGCGGACGAATATGCCCGCCGTCATCAGCTTCTTCCGTGAGCATCAGGCTCCGAGTTTCCTCGAGTACGGCGAGTATCCCTTCGTCACCGCCGACGAGATCAAGAAGGCGCTGAAGCTGAAGGACACGTTCTCGGGCATGCTCGACCTGATGCAGTAGCAGTGCTTACTCAAACTATGCCTGCGCCTGCGCGGGCAGACGCCACTGCGCCTGGAGTTGCGCTCGAGCTCGAGGAGATCCAGCACTTTCTCGTCTCCCGCCCGGCTGCGATGGCCGCGCGCTACGAATTCCTGACTTTCCGAAATCCGGCGAGTGGGAGAGAGTGGCTGGCGGGCATGATCGACAAAGTCGGGACCGCCAAGGCCGTGTCGCCCACAGTGTTCGACTCGCGATGGGTGACGGTTGCGTTCACCTGCCAAGGTCTGCGCGCACTGGGTGTCGATGAGGATTCACTCGCCACTTTCCCGGAAGAGTTCCGGCAGGGAATGGCCGCGCGCTCCGCCATCATTGGGGCGACTGGCACCAACCACCCGGATAACTGGCTCGGTGGCCTCGCCAGCACTGATCTTCACGCAGTCATCATTCTCTTCGCCCGCGATGACAAAGAGCGCGAGCGCTGCCGAGTGGCACACGAGAAATATCTGGCCGGGCTCGACGGTGTGGAAGTTCTGTCGAGCCTGGATCTGGCAGCCATCCCGTCGTTACGCGCCGGCGCTCATGAGCATTTCGGATATCGTGATCGGCTCTCGGTGCCGTTCATCGAAGGCCTGGGTGAAGAGCCAACGCCGGGTTCGGGTCGGCCGCTCAAGGCCGGCGAGTTTTTCCTCGGATACCCCGATGAAGAGGGTGATCCGCCGGAGCTGCCACGTCCGGAGATCCTCTCCGCCAATGGCAGCTACATCGGATACATGAGGCTGGAAGAGCACGTCGGCGCATTTCGCGATTTCCTCCGCGCGCATGGGAAGACGAAGGATGAGCAGGAGCTCGTCGCGGCCAAGCTCATGGGCAGGTGGCGAAGCGGTGCGCCGTTAACGCTGTCGCCCGACAAGGATGATCCCGAGCTCGGCGCGGACATGCAGCGCAACAACGATTTCAATTACGGCAAGATGGATCCCCACGGCTACGGGTGTCCGCTTGGCGCACACATCCGCCGGATGAATCCGCGCGACACCGCTGTGAACATGGAGCGTCGCCGGATGATCCGCCGCGGTGGTACCTATGGACCCGCGCTGCCAGAAGACGCGCCCGAAGATGGTGTAGAGAGAGGCATCGCTGCATTCATCGGCTGCGCCAGCCTCGTCCGCCAGTTCGAGTTTGCGATGAATGTGTGGGTGAACGATAAGACCTTCCACGAGCTCGGCAACGAGCACGATCCGATCTGCGGCACGCAGGACGGCACACTCGACATGACCATCCCGAAGCGGCCCGTCCGCAAGAAGATCAAAGGACTGCCGCAGTTCACCACGTTGCGTGGGGGAGCGTACTTCTTCCTTCCCGCCATCAAAGGGCTTCGCTACCTGTGCGAGGCAAGGGACTAATTGAATGAGCAAATCAGAATCAGGTGCCCGTACATACAACCAGATCCAGGTGCCGCGCAGATTCACCGGAAAAAGGAGGATCAGCATCTACTGGACCTGGAATTATCCCTGGGAGTCGAATCGCGATATCACCGAGATGGACAACCGGTTTTCGACGATCACGGAAGTTCGCCGAGTCCTCTGGCCCTATTACGAGACGAACGAGTTCTCGGCCAAGATGTTCCTGCAGGGGATCGCCGGGACTCTGGAGCTTTTCCATCTGTCCACTCTGAGATTTCAGGCCCTCGCCGGTGAGGTGACCGGACATCAGGTCGCGGTCTATCAGCGCATCGATCAGGCGGGGCAAAAGCTGCCGATAGACGACCGCATCCTCGCCGACACCGACACCCTGATGGTGTTCGGTCTGGATCATATGGTGACGGAGCAGGAAGCCTCACATGACGAGATCGAAGCAATTCAACGCTGGCTCACCAGAGAGGGGACGTGTTTGATCCTCGGCCCACACCACGACGTCGGGGTCTCTGAAAATCTGGATGAACGGGCGATGGAATATGCGCATCACGGAGATGAGCTCGTTCCCCGACAGCAACGCTTCGGCAAGTACACCCGCTCGCTGATGAAGGGACTGGGCGTGCCTGTCGAGAACCGTTATGGTCTGCGCCCCGCTGTCGTGAAGGGTACGACCGATCAGATCGCTCCGCTGACGACCATCAGGGATCTCGATACAGCAGGATGGCTCAACGGAGTGGAGACGTTCAACTTTCATCCCCACCTGCCGCACTACGCGATTACGACCGACGACACCAGCGGCGTCAAGCTGTTGGCGACGCAGGCAATCGATTTGTCGAGGCCGCATCCTTTCACAGAAGCCGGCAACCGTGAATTCAACATCTTCATCTGGATGCCACCCAACGACACGCGAGCCGGCGACATATTGCTGGCTGACTCCACCATATTCACGACGCTGTTCGGAGGAGTCGGGTCCCTGGAGAACTTCTGGCGAAACATTGCCGCCGCGCCAATGGCGAGCCGCGTGCAACCGCCGAGAGGGGTACCGACGTTGGGAGATGTGACGAGAGGGCCTGCCCACGTTGGATGATGCGAGTAATGGTCTTCGCACTGGTTGTACTCACTGCGATGCCGAGCGGCGCGCAGAACAGGGGCGTCTATCCCCTCGGGATGAGCGCAACGAATTCCGGCGTCACCCCTGCGTCGGGATTCACCTACGTGAATCAGTTTCTGTTTTATGGACGGGACCAATCGAAAGGTCCTGATGGAGAGCGCGTCGCGACCGGGCGCAACTCCGTGCTGATGGACATGAACAGTTTCGTCTGGGTGAGCGAGGGCAAGATCGGATTCCTTGGCGGCCCGGTGTTCTCCGCTTCCGCGACTTTGCCGATTGCCAACAACTCGCTTTCGTCGGACGCGCAGGGATCGATCAGCGGCGGTGGAGGTTTCGCCGATTCCTACTACCAGCCGGTCATACTGGGGTGGCGTAAATCGCGCGCGGATCTGCGAGCGATCTACGGATTCCTGGCGCCTACAGGCCGATACGACGCGACGGCGAGCGACAATGTCGGGTCGGGATACTGGACGAATGTGGTCGCGGCAGGCCAGACGTTCTATCTGACGTCGGACAAGCGAACTTCGTTTTCAGCATTCCAGATGTACGAATTCCACACCGCTCAGGAAGGGACGGACGTTCATCCGGGCGAGAACTTCGACCTCGACTACTCGTTGATGCAGACTTTCCCGCTGCAGCAGGATTTGAGTTTGCAGCTGGGAGTGATTGGCTACGGGCAGTGGCAGACGACGGATAGGACGGGACCATCGATTACAGCGGAGCAGATGGCCGCGCGTTATCGGGTCAACTCGTTTGGATTCGCGTCGAACGTGATGCTTCCGTCGCGGAAGACGAGTCTCGGGTTCAAGTATTTCAAGGAGTTTTCAAATCGGTCGACGTTCGAGGGCGGGTCGGTTCAGATTTCGGGGGCGGTCACGTTCTAGAGCCAACCCAAACCGAACACTACAAGCTACCCGCTACCCGCTTAACGCCGATCGCCGTCAGCTGCAGGCGTAGGGACAGACTTACTGGCGTGGAAGGGACTACACGATTTTTCCTGAGCTCCACGTTTCCATAGGCACGCTTTCAGCCATTCGCGGCCCGCTATGCCACCGTCCTTTTCAGGGCGGACCAGCGGACAGCAATGCCGCACGACCTGTCCCGTCGCAGGCAGCTGACGGCGTTCAGCGTTCAGCGGGCAGCGGGTAGCTTGCAGTTGCCTTTTGTATCCCTGCCGGAGACGCACGGAAGCATACTCAACTGTGAATCTTCCGCTTC
>DATBXT010000090.1:0-11501 GCA_036514115.1 Gemmatimonadaceae bacterium | reverse complement strand
GCGGTTGCGTTCGCCGGAATATTCATCTATCTCGTGCGCGGCTGGCAGTCGACTCTGTGGATGACTTTCGTAGCTTTCTGGCTGCTCGTGAACGGAACCGCTCTCTCCGGCGGAGTAGTTCGCGCGGGTGCACCGGGTGCGATTGCGGTTTCGTTTCTTCTGATTCTCGCGGGCGCGGCATTCACACGCGTTCCTTCCCTGCGCCGTCAGCTGCTGGAGACAGGGTCAAACAGATACACGCCGACGCCCGTGAGCGAGGCATCGCAGCGCATCATGGAGGGATTGGACAGTCTCTCCAGGATGCTCGGCGGCGGCAGAAGCTCGCCCGATAGTCTGGCGCTGTGGGTGATGACGCTGCTAAGCCCCGTACTCGCCATCGCCAGCCTTGCGAATATCTGGGTGACAATTCCATCGGAAGTTTCCGGTCTCCTTCTCGTCGGACTGGGATCGGCGGCGCTTTCGTTCGGACTGAGAAAGATCCAGGACACCGAGCTGGAGCAGGTGATCTTTACGGCCGCGGCGTTGTGGAGCCTGCTGGGGATTCTCAAGATCGCGCCGACACCGGAAAGCATAGGCATCGTATCGGTCTATGCTGCATTGATCGTCACCTACCTGCGCAAAGCGCTAGTCGGCCCGCGCACAATCGCAAAAGCCGCCATCCTCATCTCCCTCGTCGCTGCGGTCGGACATGGACTTTCGCTCCCGGCGAGTGGAGCGCTGCGCTGGCGATGGGTGATGGCGGAGCTGGTCACAGTGGGCGCCAGCGCGGTGATAAGCAGAAAGCTCGTTGCCGACGCCGCCGAGCGGATGCAGGGAGCAGTGCTGGCGGGAATGACCTATCTGGCAGCGCTGGTCGTGATAATGAATTTGCTCGAGCCGGTGTGGCCGCCGCTGGTGACCGCTGCTTACGCTGTCTTCGGCGCGGCGCTGCTGATCGTCAGCCGCCAACGCGGCGGAGCGCGAGTGCTGCTACAACTCGGCGGGGTGACGATGGTCATCGTCGTCGCACGTCTGTTACTGGTGGACATGGCCAGCGTCGAGACGATCTGGCGAGTGCTTCTGTTCCTTGTCTGCGGCGGGGTGTTCCTCTACGCGGGACACAGACTCCAGCCCGCTCGGGCGGCGGAGGCGGGCAAGTAAGGCGGGATGCGGGAGGCGGGAGGCGGGATGCGGGATGCGGGATGCGGGACGCGGGATGCGGGACGCGGGTCTTAACTGGCTACACGCAGCTCGGCTTTGCGGCCGTCGTCGATGCCGAGGCCGAGTAGGATTACGCCGGCGACGATCACCGCCGATGTATAAAGCGGCACCGACTTGCCGAAATGATCGTACGAGAATCCCGCCCATAGCGGGATGAGAACCCTGCCGAGCCCGCCGAAGGTTTGCTGCACGCCCATGTAGAGACCGCGCTCGCGGCTCGAGATCACGCGGGAAAGCATCGACGTCACGCAGGGGAAAGTGAACGCCGTGCCGAGCGGGATCAGCGCGACGGAAATGGCGAGGCTTATGTATCCACGTGCGAGCGGCAGCGTGGCGAGACCAGTCGCGAGAAGCGTCAGGCCGATGCGTGAGAGCTGCGCCTCACCATAGCGGTCGACCATTCGCCCGAGGATTCCCGCGCGGGTGACCACCGAGATCGCGCCGACGTAAGTATAGAAAATCCAGATCCGGTCGCGTGTCACTCCGAACCTGTCGGCAAGAAACAGCGCCAGGATCGCCATCAAGCCGGAGAAGGCGCCCATGGCAATGGCGTAAATCCAGATGAGGCGGGGCGCCGGCTCCGCCGGGTGTGTGATGACCTGCGCGATCACAGTACGCGAAGCTCGCGGCTTCTTCTCGTGCGCCTCGGTCATGTCACGTGACTCGCGCAGAAATTTCCAGGCGAAGAAGATGTTGATCAGGCACAGCGCCGCGGCAGCGAGTCCGGGGCCGCGCGATCCAAGCCGAAGCGCGGCCGATCCGATCGCCGGGCCGATCGCTACACCGACATTGGTCGCAGCAGAAAGCCAGCCGAGTGCCTTGGCGCGATTCTGCGGCTCGACTGAATCCGCGACATAGGCCTGGATCACGCCGACAGTTCCGCCACCCGCTCCTTGTACGAGACGGGACAGCAGTAGCAACCAGATCGAATTGGCGAAAGCAAATACAACGTATGCAATGCACGCCGCCGAGAGGCCGACGAGGAGAGCAGGGCGTCTCCCGTACTTGTCGGAGAATCGTCCCCACCACGGTGCGCTTATCAGCTGCGCGGCGGTGAAGGAGCCCATCAGGATCGCCACGATCAGCGCGCCTCCGCCCATCTCGCGAGCGTAGAAGGGCATCAGCGGGATGATCATCAGCAAGCCCACCATGTCCACAAAATTCGTGACGATGAGCACGGCGAGCTTGGCGTTGGCCGCGCGCGAAACGCGACCGCGAATTCCCGACTGCATCAGGCCTCCGCCTTACCGAGCGCGGCGGGTGGGACGGCGCGTCCGACGACGCCCGCCAGAGCAATGATGGTCAGGAGGTAAGGGATCATTTCCACGAATTGCGAGGGAATCGCGTGGCTGCCCTGCAGCTGGATCTGAAACGTTTCCGCGGCGGCGAACAGCAGGCACGCCAGCGCGGCGCGTATCGGATCCCATCTTCCGAAGATAACCGCCGAGATGGCGATGAACCCACGACCGGCAGTCATCTGGTCCGTAAACTGATGCTGATCGAGCGCGAGGTATACGCCGCCGAGCGCGGCGAGAACGCCCGAGATTGCGACGGCGATATAGCGGACGCGCGTCACGCTCACGCCGACACTCTCGGCGGCGTCGGGATGCTCACCGGCGGCGCGGACTCGCAAACCGAACGGAGTTTTGTAGATCATGAACGCAACGACGGGCGCAACGAGAACGCCAAGCCAGAGGAGTGGGTTGTCGAAACCCCCAGCGTGAATGTTGCCGCCGAAGCCCGTCACTCGCGGCGAGTTGGACGAGCTGGCGAAGAACAGCTTGAGAAAGAATCTCGTCACGCCGATCGCCAGCAGGTTGATGGCGACTCCGACGACGACCTGGTCGGCGCGATAACGGATCGTCGCCACCGCGTGAATCATGGCGAAGATGAGTCCGCCGATCATTCCCGATAGCACGCCGATCCAGGGATTACCGGAGTAGTTGGTGCCGACGACGGCAGCAAACGCGCCGGTCAGCATGAATCCCTCGAGGGTCAGGCTGACGATGCCCGAGCGCTCCGCCACGACTCCGCCGCTCGCGGCAAAGAGGTACGGAATCGCGATGCGGATCATCTGAGTCAGGAAAGAGACCGGGTTCACGCTTCCCTCCCGCGACGTCCGCTGCGAAGAACTCGTCGCACTTCGGGAACCGACATCGCCACGGCGAGAATGACCACGCCCTGCAGCACGTCCATCATCTGCTTCGGAACGAATGCGTGGATGGCGAGTCCGCCCTGCGACAGCGTGGCGAAGAAGAAAGCAGCGACGAGAACGCCGAATGGATGATTGCGGCCGACGAGCGCAACGGCGATTCCCAGAAATCCCGCACCGCTGGCAAAACCGTCCTCATAGTAGTGCTTGTAACCCAGCACGTAGTTGATGCCGCCGGCGCCGGCGATGACGCCCGAAAAAGTCAGCGCGCGCATCCAGACGCGTCCGACGCTGATGCCACCGTACTCGGCGGCGTCGGGCTGGAGGCCGGCGGCGCGCAGCTCATATCCGCCGCGCGCACGGAAGAGATAGAACCAGACGGCCACCGCGACGAGCACCGCAACGATCAATGAAAGGTTCGCGGCCGATCCGTGAAATCGCGAGCTGATGTCGGCGAGGCGGGGCAGCACACCCGCGTGGATCTCGGGGGTGTGCAGCGTCTCCGGAACGTGCAGATGGCCGGCGATAAACCAGTTCAGCAAGGCAAGCACGACGAAGTTGAGCATGATCGTTACGATCACTTCATGCGCGCCGAACTTTGTCTTGAGATAGGCAGGCACTGCTCCGACAACGCCTCCGGCAGCTCCCGCGGCGATCATGCAGAGTGGCAACGCGAGAATCAGCGGGGTGCCACCCGGCAGAGCGAGACCGGTGAGAGCCGCGGCGAATCCTCCTGCCGCGAGCTGGCTCTCGCCACCGATATTGAACAAACCTGCACGCAGGCCGAAGGAGACGGCGAGCCCGGTGAAGGCGAGGGTCGTCGCCTTGTAGAGAACCTGACCGAACCCGTACGCGTTGCCCCAGGTTCCTTCTATGAGGAGGCGGTATACCGCAGCGGGCGACTGACCGTAGCTGA
Source organism: Gemmatimonadaceae bacterium (assembly GCA_036514115.1). GTDB lineage: Bacteria > Gemmatimonadota > Gemmatimonadetes > Gemmatimonadales > Gemmatimonadaceae > UBA4720. The sequence goes on along the minus strand of DATBXT010000090.1, from coordinate 7,233 downwards.
GAATGAGGAGATCGCCGCAGATCGCGGCCACAAGCAAAGCCACCAGCGGCGGAATCAGTGCTTCTTCGGCGTGCTCGCGCCAGGCGGCGCGTGTGATTGTCTCGTGGGGAATCGGCGGCGACGATGCGCTCACGCGGCGTTGCCCTTTCTCGCGCCGATCATGAGCTCGCCGAGTGCTTCTTCGGTGGCGTCCGGGGAGGCCATGACGCCGGCGAATTTGCCGCGATACATGACGGCGATGCGATCGGAGAGTGCCAGCACTTCATTCAGCTCGGCGCTCACGAGGAGAATGGCCTTCCCCTGCGCGCGCGCGTCGAGCAGCTGCTGGTGAATGAACTCGATGGCGCCGACGTCGACACCGCGCGTCGGCTGGGATGCGAGCAGCACCGAGAACTTTCTGCCCATCTCGCGCGCGACGACGATTTTTTGCTGATTGCCGCCTGAAAGGGCGCGGGCCTCGAGGATGGAGTTTGGCGGCCGGATGTCGAAGGACGAAATCTCTTCGGCCGCCTTCTCCATGATGCGATCCCTGTCGAGCACGCCGTTCTTCGCAAAAGATTTCTGGACGCCCAGGATGAGATTATCCGCGACCGTGTACTCGAGGATCAGGCCACGACGGTGCCGGTCTTCGGGAATGTGGGAAAGCCCCGCTTCATGCCGCTCGGAGACACTGCGACGAGTGATCTCGGCGCCGTCCACAAGAATCTGTCCTCCTGCAACCGGCCGCAGCCCGGCGATGGCTTCGATGAGCTCCGTCTGACCATTTCCCTCGACACCCGCGATGCCAAGTATCTCGCCGGGCTTCACCGTAAAGCTCACATCGTCGACGACGCGAATGCCACGCGAGCCGACCACGCCGAGGTTGCGCACAACGAGGCCCTGATCCGGGTTCGCCGTGACGGGTTCGTCCAGCGGCTCGATTCGCTTGCCGGCGGAGAGCGAGACTTCGCGTCCAACCATCATCCGCGCAATTTCCGCCGGCGTGGTCTCCGCCGTTTTGATGCGCGCGACGGTTTTGCCGGCGCGCATCACCGTGATGGTGTCGGAGAGATCGACCACTTCGTCGAGACGATGGGTGATCAGGATGATGGTATCGCCCTGGTCACGCAGCCGGCGGAGTACCGCCCACAGCTCGCGGACTTCAGGCGGTGAGAGCACCGCCGTCGGCTCATCGAGGACGAGAATTCTGGCGCCGCGAAAAAGCACTTTGAGGATCTCCACTCGCTGCGCTTCGCCCACCGAGAGGTCGGAAATCAGGCGTTCAGGCTCGATCGACAATCCCGTTCCGGCTGACAGCTTTCGCACGTCCCCAGCGGCACGGCGGTGATCGAGAACGCCGCCGCGACTCTTCGGCTCGCATCCCAGAACCAGATTCTCCGCGACGGTCAGTGTCGGCACGAGCATGAAATGCTGGTGGACGATGCCGATGCCGGCGGCAATGGCTTCGCTCGTCGACCAGCCGGTGACGTCGCGACCGTTTACAGCGACGCGGCCGTCGTCGGGCTTGATGAGCCCGCCGAGCACTTTCATCAAAGTGGATTTTCCGGCGCCGTTCTCACCGACGAGGGCGTGGATTTCTCCGGGCTGGACTTCGAGGGAAGCGCCGGTCAGGGCGCGGACGCTGCCGAACGATTTCTGGATGCCGGCGAGGCTGACTGCGTCGGTCATCTTGTGGTGGGCACCTTGATCCGACCCGCAATAATCTCCTGCCTGAGCTCCTCGACCCTCGCATGCGCGCTGTCGGGAATGAGCGCGCGATTGCGGTCGTCGTAGATATAGCCGACGCCGCCTTCCTTCAGGCCGAACGAGTAAATCCCGCCCTTGAAGGTGTGATTCTGTACTCTCTGGATCGCGTCGAAGGTGACGGTGTTTACGCCTTTCACCATCGACGTCAGCACGTGCCCGGGCGCCTCGTCGTTCTGGTCCGAGTCGACGCCGATTGCAAACTTGTTGGTGGCGCGCGCGGCCTCGAAAACGCCCTGTCCGGTCGAACCGGCAGCGTGGAAAATCACTTCGACGCCCTGGTTGTACTGGCTCAGCGCGAGCTCTTTCCCTTTGCCCGGATTCTTGAATGCATCGGGCGTGACGCCTGCGTACTGCGCGATCACCTGACAGTCCGGACAGACTTTCTTCACGCCAGCGCGGTAGCCGGCCTCGAATTTATGAATGAGCGGAATATCCATCCCGCCCACGAATCCAACTTTCCTCGTGTGACTCACCAGCGCCGCGAGCGCTCCGACGAGGTACGAACCTTCTTCCTCCCGGAACTTGAGCGCGGCGACATTGGGCGGTGGAGGAATGACGTTCCCATTCGCGTCGGTGGCGAGAGCGTAGTCGATTCCGGCGAACGCCGTGTTGGGATACTCCTTCGCCAGATTGGCGAGGTCGTCGGTGAAGATGAATCCGACGCCGACGACGAGATTCATCCCCTCGGCAGCGAGCAGCCTCAGTCCTGCTTCGCGATCCGCTCCTTCCCCGGGCTCGATGAATCTGATGTTCGACCCAAGCGTTCTGGTCGCGCTATCCGCACCCGCATAGGCGCCGTCATTGAACGACTTGTCACCTCGTCCGCCGACGTCGAGCACGATCCCGATGCGAACAGGTGACGCCGTCGCCGCACCCGGCCCCTCGGCGCTCGCGCTCCGGTGGGTGAAGAGAAGGGCGATGTGCGCGATTAAAAGGAGGGAGGTGACGATTAGAAGCTTTCGCATTCGAAGAGAAGAATCGCCGAAGGGAGAGAGCGGGGCAAGCATCCCGGCCCCCGCAAAGAACGGTGGACAACGCCTCTAATGCGCCATTGATTTCAGGCGTATATGGCCGAGCGGATACGGACGCGGTTTCTCGTCGTGGGGAGCGGAGTTGCTGGTCTTCACACTGCGTGGCGCGCCTCGGCTGATGGTGAGGTCATGGTGCTCACCAAGCGGTCGCTCTTCGATAGTGCGACCGCCTACGCTCAGGGGGGTATTGCCGCGGCCCTCGGCGCCGGAGACTCCCCCGAGCTGCATCGTCAGGACACGCTTGCCGCCGGCGCCGCGCTATGCGATGCCGCGGCGGTCGAGGTGCTCGTCGAAGAAGGGCCGGCGCGCGTCCGGGAGCTCGCCACCGCCGGCGCACATTTCGACCTGGAACCGGGCGGGAACTTCAAGCTCGGCCGCGAAGCCGCGCACTCGCGCCGCAGGATCGTCCATGCGCACGGCGACCAGACAGGCGCCGAGGTGGCGCGGACTCTCATCAAGCGCGTGAAAGAGAGCGAGCAGATCGAGGTGCTGGAGAAGGCGCGCATCCTCGATCTGATAGTCCAGGACGGAGTCGTGTTTGGCGTGCGGGCGGCGGTCGCGGGGAAGGCGGTCGAAATAATCGCTGACGCGACGGTGCTGGCGACCGGCGGCTGCGGACAAGTCTACAGGTACACGACGAATCCGCAGGTGGCGACCGGCGACGGATTCGCGATCGCGCACCGGGCCGGAGCGAAGCTCGCCGACATGGAGTTCGTCCAGTTTCATCCGACCGCCCTCGACACGCCGGAGAATCCGCTGCAGCTGATCTCGGAAGCGGTGCGCGGCGAGGGCGCAGTACTGGTGAATGAGGAAGGCAAACGTTTCATGCTGGAGCGTCACCGGCTCGCCGAGCTGGCGCCCCGCGACGTCGTCGCCCGCGAAATTTTTCGGGAGCGCAGCGGCGGAAAGACCGTGTTCCTCGACGCCCGGAAGCTGGGCAAGACTTTCGAGAAACGCTTTCCCGGAATCTTCGCGATCTGCCGGGCGCGCGGGGTGGATCCCGCGGTCGATCTGATTCCCATCACGCCTGCCGCGCACTACATGATGGGCGGTATCGTCACCGACCTCCGCGGCCGCGCGAGTCTCATGCGCCTCTATGCCTGCGGCGAAGTGTCGCGAACGGGTGTGCACGGAGCGAACCGCCTGGCGTCGAACTCCCTGCTCGAAGGGCTGGTGTTCGCCGAGCGAGTTGCGCGCGACATGATCGAGACGAAGAAGCTGACGACTCCGCCCCGAAAGAAGAAATGGGATGTGCCGGCGCTGCGGGATCGCGGCGCGGCGCAGGTCGCAGCAGACGCCATCAGGCAGGTGATGTGGGATCACTGCGGAATTGATCGAAGCGCCAACGGTCTGCGGGTCGGCCTGACTAAGTTGAAGGAGATTCAATCCCGACTTCCGGCTGGGGCGACCGAGGAAGCCAACATGGTGCAAACATCGCTGCTGATCGCGGACGCCGCGCTGTTGAGAAAGGAGTCACGCGGTGGCCATTATAGAAGCGACTTCCCGCGCGCCAAACGAAAGTGGAGCGGCCGACACATAGAATGGTAGAAACGACTCAAAAACTGTACGCTGAGCTGCAGGAAGAGATCAAACACCTCGCGCGCGTCCGGAACGCGGTGATTCTCGCGCACAATTACGAGCGCGCCGAAGTACAGGATGTCGCCGATTTCGTCGGCGACTCATTGGGCCTCAGCCGAGAGGCCGCAAAGACGCCGGCAGACGTGATAGTTTTTTGCGGTGTGCACTTCATGGCCGAGACGGCGGCGGTGCTGTCGCCGCAGAAGACCGTGCTGCTGCCCGATCTGGCAGCCGGATGTTCACTCGCCGCGACGATCGACGCGGATCAGCTGCGCGGCTGGAAAGCTGAGCATCCGGGCGCGGTGGTGGTGTCGTACGTGAATACCACCGCTGAAGTGAAAGCGGAGAGCGACTACTGCTGCACCTCGGGGAACGCGGTCGAAATCGTAAACTCGATTCCGCCCGACAAGGAGATTCTTTTTCTTCCCGACATGTTTCTCGGTGCGCACGTGCGGAGGATCACCGGTCGCACCAACATGCACGTCTGGATGGGCGAGTGTCACGTGCACGCGGGGATCGATCCCGAGGACATCAGGCTGCAGCGCGCGGCGCACCCCGGGAGTGAGTTCCTGATTCACCCCGAATGTGGATGTGCGACCAGCGTCGTCGAGGCTGTCTCGGCCGGGGATGTGGATCCGGTTGGCGTGCAGATCCTGTCGACCGAAGGAATGATCAAGCGCCCCAGCATCTCGTCGAACGACGAGTTCATTGTCGCCACCGAGGTAGGAATACTTCACCGGCTGCGGCGCGAGAATCCCACCAAGAGATTTTTCGCGGCGAACGAGCTGGCCGTGTGCGCGTTCATGAAGGTGACGACGCTTCCCAAGGTGTTGAGCTCGCTGCAACGGATGGAGCATCGGATCACCGTGCCTGAGGAAATTGCATCGCGCGCACGACTGGCTATCGAACGAATGGTTGCCATCGGCGGCCAGACCCCACTATCACCAGTTCCGGAAGCTTCGGACGATCCCGGCGAATGATACAAAGGAAAGAAAGCGAGCTCGGTGCTCACGGATTTTTCTGGGAGGAAGGCCTCGCCTTCCCGCTGACAAAAAAGGAGACGACGAAGATCGTCTCAGCTGCCCTCGAGGAGGACGACACCAAGCACGACATCACCACTGCCGCGACGGTGAAATCCAACCGGCGCGCGCGGTGCCGGCTGGTGTCGCGGCAGGCGGGAGTGATCGCCGGACTCAATCTGGCGCGGGAGGCATTCCAGCAGCTGGATCCGCCGATCACGATCCGAGTGGATCATGAGGATGGCTCGCGCGTGGAGCCTCAGACTCCGGTGGCGTTTCTTTCGGGGCACGCCGGCGGCATCCTGTCGGCGGAAAGGGTGGCGCTGAATTTCCTGCAGCATCTCTCGGGTATCGCGACGATGACTGCGCGGTACGTCGATGCCATCGCGGGGACGGGTGCTCACATCCTCGATACCCGTAAGACTCTGCCTTTGTACCGCCGGCTGGAGAAGTACGCGGTTCGCGCCGGCGGAGGACTGAATCACCGGATGGACCTGTCGTCCTCGGTTCTGATCAAGGACAATCACCTGGCGACCATGGACGGTGACATCGGGCTGGCCGTGAAACGGGCGCGCGCGCTGGCGCCGATGGGAATGAAAATCGAGGTCGAGTGTGAGACGCTCGAACAGGTGCGGGCAGCGCTGGAGATGGGCGTCGACGTCATCATGTTCGACAACATGCAGCTTGTCGAGCTGCGCGAGGCGGTGCGGCTGGTCGACGGCCGGGCGGTGACGGAAGCGTCGGGCGGCGTGACTCTCGATACCGTTCGCCTCATCGCCGAGACCGGTGTCGATTGGATCTCGATCGGCGCCCTCACGCACTCGGCGCCCGCGCTCAATCTTGGGTTGGACTTCGATTGAGGGAGGCGGGAGGCGGTAGGAGGGATGCGGTGGATCCGCCAGCAAACGGGGTCTGTGACGTCTGCGGGTCGACGGAGATCATGGCGTTCAAGTGCAAGTTGATGTGTCAGAACTGCGGGACGATTCTGCGCACGTGCTCGGACCTGGCGGCAGCGACCCACCCATCGAGGTAATCAAAATGGATCGTAGAAAGTTCGTGCGGCTCGGGGCAATTGCCGGCGCCATCGCAGTGCGAGGGAAACCACTCGGCGGACAGCCTGCTCAAGCGGCGACGTCTGCAGCCGCGGCGAAGCGCGGATTCACGATTCCTCCGTTCGAGCTGGAAGAGGCGACCATCGCGGTTCTGCAGACGGCAATGTCCTCGGGTCGGATGACAGCGCGGTCGATTACCCAGCTCTATCTGAACCGCATCGATGAGCTCGATCGAAAGGGGCCGACGCTGCGTCACGTCATCGAGGTCAATCCCGACGCGCTGTCGATCGCGGACACACTCGACCGTGAACGGAACGCAGGCCGAGTGCGCGGACCTCTTCACGGCGTGCCGATTCTGATCAAGGACAACATCGACACGGCCGATAAGATGATGACCACCGCCGGTTCGCTGGCGCTGGAAGGATCCATCCCGCTTCGCGACGCTTTCATTGCGGCGAAGCTACGCGCGGCCGGCGCCATCGTACTCGGCAAGACCAACCTGAGTGAGTGGGCAAATTTTCGCTCGACCCACTCTACCAGTGGCTGGAGCGGGCGGGGTGGACAGGCGAAGAATCCCTACGTGCTCGACAGGAATCCGTGCGGCTCCAGCTCAGGCTCGGGTGGCGCTGTCGCTGCCAATCTTTGCGCCGCGGCAATTGGAACGGAGACGGACGGCTCGATCGTGTGCCCGTCCTCTGCCAACGGGATCGTCGGTATCAAGCCCACGCTGGGACTCCTGAGCCGGTCGGGCATCATTCCGATCGCCCACAGTCAGGATACCGCCGGGCCCATGGCGCGCACGATGAG
>DATBXT010000089.1:0-3180 GCA_036514115.1 Gemmatimonadaceae bacterium | reverse complement strand
TCATGCGAAGGAAATCCTGTTCTCGTCGTGTTGGGAGCGTCGCACCAAGCTAACTCTCAAGGACTGGATGTGGGAGGGCGCGAGCCGTCCGTTTTTTCTGTTGTTTGTGTAAGGTTATTCCGTATGGCGGGGTGCAGTCATCGCACTCGGATTCAGCAGCCGGTCAAGCTGCTCGCGTGTCACGATCCCGCGCTCGCATACGAGGTCGTACACGCTTCGTCCGGTCTCGAGCGCTTCCTTCGCAATTTCCGTGGTCGTCTCGTAGCCAAGCACGGGTACCAGCGCCGTAATTATTCCGACCGACTGTTCCACGAAGCTCTCCATCCGCTGACGATTGGCGGTTATCCCCTCGACGCAGCGGTTCTGCAGAACCTTGCAGGCGCGCGTGAGATAGGTCATTCCGCTGAGCAATCTGAACGCGATAATCGGCTCGAAGACATTGAGCTGGAGCTGCCCGGCCTCGGCCGCCATCGTCACCGTCATGTCGCCACCGATGATCTCGAAGCAGACCTGATTGACCATCTCGGGGATCACCGGATTCACCTTGCCCGGCATGATCGACGAGCCGGGCTGCATCGCCGGAAGATTTATTTCGCCGAATCCGGCGCGCGGTCCCGAGCTGAGTAGGCGCAGATCGTTGCAGATCTTGGAGAGCTTGACCGCGCACCGCTTGATGACCCCTGACAGCTGGACGAAAGCCCCGGTGTCGGCGGTGGCTTCGACGAGATCCGGCGCGGTGATGAGCGGCAGTCCCGTGATTTGCTCCAGGTGCCGGCGCACGCTCTCGGCGTAACCGGGCGGCGCGGTGATACCGGTGCCAATCGCGGTGGCGCCCATGTTGATTTCCCGGATCAGCGCCTGTGCCTCGCCGAGACGGTCGACATCCTCCAGGATGGTGTGCGCGAAGGCGTTGAACTCCTGGCCGAGTGTCATGGGGACGGCGTCCTGCAGCTGGGTGCGTCCCATCTTGATGTACGACTCGAACTCTTCGCCTTTGTGCAGGAAGGCGGCGGCGAGTGCGATCATCGCCAGCTGCAAATCGGAAATGCTGGTATGAAGTGCGAGCTTGACCGCGGTCGGATAAACGTCGTTGGTGGACTGACTGAGGTTGAGATGGTTGTTGGGATGTACGAAATCGTACTCGCCGCGTTGCTTACCGAGTATCTCGAGCGCGCGGTTGGCCATCACTTCGTTGGCGTTCATGTTCGACGAAGTGCCGGCCCCGCCCTGGATCATGTCGACGCGGAAGTGATCGTGGTGCATTCCCTCGCGCACCTCGGTTGCGGCCTGCGCGATGGCGTCGACGATCTCCCGGTCGATGAGGTTCATCTCCAGGTTGGCCAATGCCGCGGCTTCCTTGACCGTGGCGAGCGCCGCGACCAGTGTCGGGAATTCGCGCAGCTCTATTCCGGAGACGCAGAAGTTCTCGATCGCACGCAGCGTCTGGATTCCGTAGAGCGCGCCCTCCGGCACCTCGCGCTCTCCCAGCAGATCATGCTCGCGGCGCGTCGGCCCCGACAGATCGATCCGCGGGCCCTCCGCCGCTTCGAGACGCAGCCTTCTGATGCGGGTTGGGGGTGACGATTTCATGCGTAGCGGGAAGCTACCCGAACGCCATACCGTCAGTAAAGGACTGGGACTGAAGGACTCTTCCTGCCTGCTGGGCGCTTACCGCTTCTATCGCCAAGCGCTTAGCGCTGCGAACATCATCAACGCTGAAAGGTCCTATCAATCCATCGGAGGTTAGCGTGTCAATCTCGAGACGACGGTTCGTTGGCGCGGGTGCAGCTGCAGCAGCTGGATTGGCACTCAATCCCGAAGCCCGCGCCGAAATTCTCGAGACTGCCAGCGGCCAGTCCGCCGGCGCAGGGTTCTCCGGCCCGCCGGTCGTGATTGCCTCCGCAAACGGAATTCGCGGCGTCGCGCGCGCGTACGAGATGATCACGAAACAGAATGCAGATACCCTCGACGCCATCATTGCCGGAGTCAACATCGAGGAGCTGGATCCGGAGAATCAGTTTGTCGGCCTTGGCGGACTGCCGAACGAAGAAGGCGTCGTCGAGCTGGATGCTTCGTGCATGCACGGTCCGACGAAGCGAGCGGGCTCAGTGGGCGCGATCCAGGACATCGCCACGCCCTCGAACGTTGCCAAGGCCGTCATGGACTACACCGACCACGTGATGCTGGTCGGAGCCGGCGCCAGGAAATTCGCGCTGCAAATGGGATTCAAGGAGCAAAATCTTCTCACCGAAAAAAGCAGGCAGGACTGGCTGCACTGGAAGGCGTGTCTGAATCCCGACGACAATTGGCTGGACGAACCGGGAGGTGGGAAACGGGAGGCGGGAAGCGGGAATCGAAATGAAGCCATCGCTTACGATCATCCGCTGCGCGTCAAGTTCACCACGGGCACAATCAACATGAACGCTGTCAACGCACGCGGTGATGTCTCGTCGGTCACCACTACCAGCGGGCGGTCGTGGAAGCTGCCGGGCCGAGTCGGCGATTCGCCGATCATCGGTGCGGGCCAGTACTGCGACAATACTGTGGGCGCAGCCGGCTCGACGGGCCGCGGTGAGGCGAACATCAAGGTGTGCGGCGCATTCCTGATAGTCGAGTTCATGCGGCAGGGTCTGACGCCTGAGCAGGCGTGCCTGCGGACAATCGAGCGGGTTGTCGCGATGACCGAGACTCGGCTTCTCGATGCTAACGGTCGCCCCTTATTCGATCTCGAGTTTTACGCCCTGGCGAAGGATGGCCGGTTCGGCGGCGCGTCTGCCTACGAAGGAAGTAGCTTCGCGGTGGCGGATGCGAGCGGCGCGCGGCTGGTTCCAATGGCCTTCAAATACTCGAAGGCCCAGCGGCCTCACATGCCCGAGATCAGCTGCCGCCGAGCTTGAAGGTCGCGACCAGATCAGAGATCCGGGCGGAGGCGTCGGTGAGAGCGTGGGCGGCGGCTGCAATCTCGGAGATGCCCTTGCTCTGTTCCTCGCTCGATACAGCGACGTGGTGCATCGAGCGCGAGAACGAAGAGCTCCCCTGCGAGACCTCGGCAAGCCGCTGAGTCATTTGTGAAATGAGCTCGTTCGCATCGCGGACATCCCGCTCGATGCGACCGCTCAGATCTTCGCCTTCCACGGTTCCTTCCTCGACCTTCGCCAGCGACTGGCGCCCGGCGTGGGT
>DATBXT010000088.1:0-4830 GCA_036514115.1 Gemmatimonadaceae bacterium | reverse complement strand
GCCGGCCGCCGCCTTCGCCTGCCTCACCGCGCTTTCGATCCCGTCGGTAACGAAGTTCACAGTCGAATTCGGTCGCGGCCATCCCGGCGGAATTTTGTGGGTGACGACGAACGCCGGTCCCCAGGCGTGATTGCCACCCCAGCCTTCGGCCTTGTCAAAGGTCCGCCGTCCGGTGAGCACCGCGCCAAGCTCGGACCAGAGACCTCGAAGATGCTCGGCGCTAGGCGCGGACACCCTGAACGTCATCGGGTCCGAACCTCCGGTGTTGAATTCGACGTCGCCCGAGTTCATGTACCAGTCGAATACTTCGCCCACTCCGTCGTTCGAGTCGGCGACGAAGCCGTCGAGCGACACGGACATCAGAGCGACAACCTTTGACGTGGCGCGCTCCATCGCAGCTTTCTGTGAGCGACTCACCGGCTCCCCTTCGCAACCTGCTGGCGGAGAGCGTTCTCCTTCGCGGCAATCTCGGGAGGGAAGTCCTCTGCTTCGTATAGGGGACGGATTTCGAGGTCGGATGGCCCCGCCATCGGGTTGGGGCACCGCTTGGCCCACTCGATCGCCTCCTCCATCGACCGCACCTGCCAGAGCCAGAAACCCGCAACGAGCTCCTTGGTCTCGGTGAAGGGGCCGTCAGTTACCGTCCGCTTCGTGCCGTTGAAGTGGACCCGCTTACCGAACCTGCTCGGCTTGAGCCCGTCGGCGGCGAGCATGATGCCCGCCTTCACCAGCTCTTCGTTGTACTTGTTCATCTGCTCGAACATCTCTTCCATGAACTCGGCTGGCGAGGACTCGTTCTCCGAATCCACGGTCGCCTTTACGATCACCATTACACGCATAAAACCTCCAGAGGTGTGGGGCGCACGGCAGCATTCCCGGTGAGCCCTTCACTCATGCATCGAACGGGGAGAGGAGATTTCGACATCCGTCAGTCGATCTCCGATTCGGCTGGTGAAATTCTCGATCCGAAGGTTCATCGATATTCATTTTCGTTGAGAGGAATCACCCACGCACGCCGCTCAGCGATTTTTCCCTGGCGCATCACGAACACCTCCGCCATGGACATCCGCATTTCTCCACCCGCGGCCCGTCTCACGGTGCCGGTCAGCTCTGCCATGACGACATCGTCTTGTTCGACCATCCGCACAACGTTCAGCTCCGGTGGGTCGACGAACTCCGGCGCGCCGTCGATCGCCTTGTCGTAAGCGTCTTTGCCAGTCAGTTGAAAGGCACCGAAGACCGTCCACTTAATGTCGTCGGTGAGGCACGACAGGATCTGCTCGTGATCGAGGCGGCGGAACCCATCAAGGTATGTGTTAACGGTCTCGATGTTTCTCGACATTTTTACTTTCCCTGGCTCATTCGGTGACTTCGCTGGCAACGCTGTACGATTGGCGCTCAGTCTATTGCGGGCGCGGGCACGAAGAAGATCTCCCGCACTTCGCAGTTCGAGCGCATTGCTTTTGCACCTCTGCGCGCCCACTTGAGCGCCTCGTCCAGGTCTTCCACTTCCAGTATCGTGATGCCGCCGACCAGCTCCTTCGTCTCCAGGTACGGCCCGTCGGTGACGAGCACGTCACCATCTGGCTGCGACCGAAGTGTATGCGCCGCGCCGAGGCCGCCGGCGAATCTCCGCACACCCGCGGCGATCATTTCGCGATTGAGCGCGTGAATTTCCTCCACCGCGGCATCATCCATTGCGGATGGATCGAAATCCTGGGGAAGGTACCCGGCAATCAGATAATGCGGCATGTCGTCTCCTGAGTTCGTTTCGGCGGGCTCGTTGCCTCGCCTTCACACTAGCAACGAATGGGGAAGCCGGATTTCGACAGAATAAGCAAATGAATCTAGTTGGTGACGTTTGAGGGCCCTACAAACACCGTCCCCGATGATAGGCCGCCATCGCCTCCCGCAGCTCCAGCGATTGCCGTCCGCCGTCCTCGCCTTTCGTTCACATATGAAAGCCTGTCGCAAAGCGCAAGATTCCGCGTGCTGCCTCTTGTCAGACTCTCACTGCAACGGACAACCGTGTGACGCAGATCGGTCTCGCTCTATCGGGAGGCGGGTTCCGGGCCACCCTGTACCACCTCGGGCTCGTCCGCTTCCTCCGCGACGCGAAGATTCTGCCCAACGTGACCCAGATCACCTCGGTCTCGGGCGGAAGCATCCTCGCCGCGCATCTCGTGCTCAACTGGGACCGGTACAACGGATCTCCGAGCGAGTTCGATGCGGCAGCGGGCGAGCTGCTGGCGTTCGTCACGCTCGATGTGCGCAATCGCATCCTTCGCCGTTTCCCGTTGGGTCTCACCGTGCGCTGGATGCGCAGACTGGCCGGCTTCTCGAACCGCCAGCTCACACGGCCAGGCCTCCTCGAGTACCACTACCAGAAATTCCTCTTTGGCGAAACGAGCCTCTTCGAGCTGCCCGAAAAGCCGCGACTCCATATCCTCGCGACCAACCTGAGCGAGGGTTGCCTCTGCTCGTTCAACCGCGACGGGCTGCTGGTGATGCGACGAGGGTCGAACGGTGATGGCATTCGGGTGGATCACGCCCGCGCCAGCCTGGCTACTGTGCCGATGGCTGTCGCGGCATCCTCAGCATTTCCGGGCTTCTTTCCGCCGCTCGAGCTGACTGAGGCGGAAGTTGGAACACCCGCTGGTGATTTCGGGCGTCAGGCCTTCACTGATGGTGGTGTCTTCGACAACCTCGGCATCCGCATGTTCCACTACCTCAAGGAATTCCTGGGGCCGGAGCACGCCAATCTCGACGGCGTCCTTATCAGCGACGTCGGAAAGCCGATCGCTATTCAACAGGACCAGGGCGCCGGTGGCCTCGTTCGCACAAGCCTGCGCGCGAGCGATATCCTAATGGATCGCGTCTGGCAACTGGAGACCGAAACGTTTCGGGGAACGCCCGGATTTGTCTTCGCTCGCGTTGTCGAGGTCGTCGAGCCATGCGAAGATCCGACTGCTCTGCATCCGGAGCTTCAACGCCGCTTGCCAACGATGCGCACCGACCTCGATCGCTTCTCACCGCTCGAGATCAGGAGCCTGGTGCGACACGGATACTGCGTGGGCCGGAAGGTCTGCCGCACCCGCCCGGACTTATTCGGCTCGGATCTGCCGGCGTGCGCGCCCTGGGATCCGTTTCCTGAAAAGCTACCTCCTCCCGCTCCCGACAAATCTTCTGATCCGGCTGCGGCCGGCGCCGACATAGTGGAGCGGCCGCACCGGGTGAGAGCTGTCGTCACCAACGAGGCGCGCGCGCTGCAGAAATCGGGACGCCGGCGCATCTGGAGCACTCTCCTCGATTATCGCGATTGGACTTCCTACATCTATGTTCCACTGCTCGTCCCGATCCTTATCATCGCGCCGTGGTTGAGCGTGAGAATGTACCGCCATGCTCAACGAGTCGATCAGATCGTCGAGTCACTGACGCAGAGCAGCCGAGACCTTGAGCAAATGAGCCGGCTCATCCAGGGTCCCGAGCCGCGATGGACAGGTCAGGTAGCCAGGGCGATCGCCGACACGGCGACGACACATGACAACACCGGATTCACCATCCTGCAGGACCTCCGCATCATCGATTTGCGCAAATGGAAACCAGGGAGAACAGCAGGTGACCAGGCGTATCTCTACGGCTACCGGCGGCTGAAAATCCTCCGCGCGAAGGAGGATACGGCGAACAACCTCTTCACCATCAGCGTGCTCGCCATCAGTCCCAACACCAAGGTGCGTTTCCCCGCTCAGCTCCTGGTCCCCACACTCCTTTCGCGACCTGTGCAGTCTTCAGGCGACAGTGTGAAGCGGGTGAAATGGCTCGTACAGGGCGACTTCAGGAGGATCCCGCCCGGCCAATCCGTGGATCTCGTTTACGAGCACGAGTCGCCCGGACTGTTCGTGCAGGAAGGCAGCGGCACCGCCACGCTCGCGTTCGATGTGGAAGTGGAAACTGTAGAACTGACCCGGTGGCTGCTGCTGCCCACCGCGAAACAGTTCCGGGACTACCGCCTGATCCGCTATGAGACGGGGAAGCCGGAAAGCGCCGAGGACGTGAGTGTGGTGACCCGATATTTATCGAAGGATTATTCGGTCCTTGCGTTCAAGATGCTGGCATTGAAGCCGGGCTATACGTACGAGCTGACCTGGTTCTATCGGTAAGCGACCCGCGCGGCTCCACTTCGCGGCCACCCCTTGCATGGCGCGAACAATCGCATTAAATACTGAACCACATGGTTCAGTATGCGACTGTCCGACTTGATACTTCGTTCGCCGCGCTCTCGGATGCCACGCGACGTGGTGTTCTGGCGCAGCTCGGACGATCCGACGCTTCGATCACGGAGCTCGCCGAGAAATTCCATATGACGCTCACGGGCATGAAGAAGCACGTCGGCGTTCTGGAGCAGGCGGGACTCGTCACCACGAAGAAGATCGGGCGCGTGCGGACGTGCCAGCTGGGCCCGCGTCGATTGGAGGAAGAAACGGCGTGGCTCGAGCGGTACCGCCAGCGCTGGGACGAACGCTTCGACGAGTTGGACAAGGTTGTCGAGGAACTGACACAAAAGGAGAAAACCGATGGACGCAAGAATCGAAAGTAACGCAGCCCCCGTGAAGAACCGCACCACGGTGGAACGGAAGTCGGACCGCGAGGTGGTTGTCACGCGGACCATCAACGGCCCGGCGCGCATCGTGTTCGAGGCATTTACCAGGGCGGAGCTGTTCAAGCGCTGGTGGGTGCCCAAATCGATGGGAATGAAGCTGGTGTCCTGCGAGCTGGATGCTCGTGCTGGAGGCAAGTACCGATTGTTATTCGACGTCGGTGGTCCCGAGC
>DATBXT010000087.1:0-5919 GCA_036514115.1 Gemmatimonadaceae bacterium | reverse complement strand
CAGGCGGACATGTATCCAGAGCACGCGCCGGTGATCCTCATTCACCCCGGAAGTATCGGCAAGGAGTGGGAAGGAGCGGTGCGTCCTCATCACTTCGAGGGCGTGCTGACAGTCGTAGCTAAGCTATTTCACATCGTGATGCCCGACGTCGCCGTGTTCGGCCAGAAGGATCTCCAGCAGGTAGCCGTCGTAAAGGCGATGGTTCGCGATCTCAACTTCCCGGTGGGAATTCTTGTTGCGCCGACAGTGCGCGATCCCGATGGACTCGCCATGTCCAGCCGGAACCGATATCTGTCGCCCAAGGAACGGGAGCTGTCGCTGATGCTGTCGAAAGCGCTCTTTGCAATGCGCGACGCGTTCATGCGAGGAGAGCGACGCGCGAGCGCGCTGGAGGCGATCGGCTGGCGGATGCTCGAGCGGGTAGTCGGGCTCACGCCGCGTTATCTGGCGGTCGTGAACGCCGACACCTTTCAGCGCGTCAACGGCGTCCGCCACGGCGATGCTGCCGTCGGCGCCATTCGGGTCGGCGAAACCAAGTTGATCGACAACATCATCTTCTGATGGTTCAACTCCAGGAGTCGGGTCTCCCCACGTGGGCGCAGGTTTCAGAGCGTCGCTTCGCGCACATTCAACGCGTCACCTCACTGCTTCGCGCGTGGGGCGCCGCGATGCGGATCCCGGCCGAAGAAGCAAATGCGTGGATCGATGCGGGCACGTGGCACGACGCGTTGCGCGATGCTCCCGTCGAGGAGCTGAGGGAGATAACGGGGGATCGCACGTCACCAGACGGCCTGCTGCATGGCCCCGCGGTCGCGAAGAAACTCGAGGCCGAAGGTGAACGCAGGCGGGACCTAATCGAGGCGATCCGCTATCACACCGTCGGTCACGCGAACTGGAGTCAGACTGGTCGTGCCCTCTATATGGCGGATTACCTCGAGCCCGGCCGGAAATTCCTCGCTGAGGATCGCGGATTCCTGGCGAGTCAGGTCCCACACAACTTCGACGGAGTATTCCGGCAGGTTGTGAGATTTCGCCTCGAATGGTCCGTCCGCGAAGGAAATCACATCTTCCCCGAGACCGTCGAGCTCTGGAATAGCCTGAGGTGAACGAGGCCGAGCGCCGACCAAAACGACGATACGGCAGGATGATCCTGGTCTTTCTGATTCTGTGTGGAATCGGTTGGATCGTCTGGCAGCTTCTCGCGCTTCGGCCGGGGCGGAGCGGCCCTTCTATTCCGGATGATGCGAGAGCGGCCGACGGCGTCCGCATCAAGGTGGAAGTTCTAAATGCGACCCAGACTCGCGGCCTCGCCCGAAAGGCGACGCTTTATCTCCGCGATCGTGGTTTCGACGTCGTCGGTTCGGGCAACGTTACCGAGCAGCGCCTGAAAACCGTCGTCTACGATCGCTCTGGCCACCCGGACTGGGCGCGTCAGGTGGGTCGTGCCATGGCCGCGCCCGTCGTCGCGCGGCCGGACAGCTCACGCTACCTGGACGTTACCGTCCTCATCGGCGGCGATTGGCGCCCGCCTCCGCTGCCGTTCCACCCGTAACTGGCCGCACGCCGCGGCGATGTCCATGCCGCGACTCTTTCGCACAGCGACTTCAACTCCTTCGGCTCGGAGCCGGCGCGAGAACCAGTGGATCTGCTCCGCGGAGCTCGGCGTGAAATCTCCCGCGCCGCCCGGATGCAGTGGAATGAGATTCACGAACGCTCTGCATTCCCGTGCGAGCGCGGCGAGCTCGGTGGCCTGCTGCGCGCCATCGTTCACTCCGCCGAGCATGACGTACTCGAAGGTCACGCGACGGTCGAACACCTTGGCGGCTTCGATGACACTGGCGAGCGGATACTTGGTGTTGATCGGCATCAACGTCTGTCGCAGCTCGTCGTTCGGGGCATGAATCGAGATTGCGAGGCGGAACTGCTCGGGCCGCTCGCCGAGCGCGACGATTCCCGGCAGGACTCCGACAGTGGAAACAGTGATGTGCCGCGCGCCAATGCCGAGACCCGCCGGCGAATTGAGAATGGTGAGCGTCGGATCGACGGCCTTCCAATTCATCAGCGGCTCACCCATTCCCATGAACACGATGTTGGTGACCTGTCTGCCCGGGGTGAGCAGGCGCATCTCGCGAACCTGGCCGGCGATCTCGAACAGCTGAAGGTTCCGACTGAACCCCATCGCACCGGTTGCGCAGAACGCACACTGCAGCGCGCAGCCCGCCTGCGATGAGATGCAGAGCGTCAGCCGCGAGCCCTCGGGTATCGCGACGGTCTCGATGAATTCACCGTCGTCGAGACGGAAGAGGAATTTCTCAGTGCCGTCGCTCGACGCCTGGCGCATGGCCAGGGTGAGCCGCGGCATCGTGAAGTGCGCGTCGAGGAGACTCCGGAACCCGAGGGGGACATCGCTCATCTCGGCCAAGGTATCCACCGGGCTCTGCCAGAGATGCCGCGCTACCTGCGATCCACGGAACGGCTTTTCGCCGTGTTCGACGGCAAAGGACCTGAGCCGCTCCTCGGCGTCCGCAGGGAGCATGTTCAGGAGATTCTGTTTCCCAGGAGCGGCCTCCTGACCCGCGTCTTTGTGCGTCATGCTCCTTCCACCAAGTCTATGCAACTACTAAATTTAACCCCACTCAATGGCTAATTGGACCCACACCTTCCGGCGCTGACCTCCACCGCCCCTTCTTCGCGTTTCGCGACGGCCACTCGCTCCCATCTCGGCGGCGAGCTCAGAGTATCCCACGTCGGCACCAACGTCAGGCTCGGTGGCTGGGTACATCGCACCCGAAATCTTGGCGGAATCGTCTTTCTCGACCTCAGGGATCGCGCCGGGCTCGTCCAGGTTTCGTTCGATCCGAAGTGGACGTCTGCCGATGTGATCGAGCGGGCTGGCAGGCTGGGTCTCGAGACAGTGATAACCCTTGAAGGCGAGGTCTGTGCGCGTCCACAGGAAATGCGCAACGCCGACATGGAGACGGGCGAGATCGAAGTCCGGGCGCGCGACTTCAAAATCGTAGGTCCGGCGGTGACGCCAGCGATTCCAGTCGCTCGCGGTAAAGGTGAGAAGCTTCCCGCGGAAGAACTGCGACTCAAACACCGAAACCTCGACTTACGTCGAAGCGATCTCCAGAAGAATCTGATCCTTCGCCACAAGCTGCAGCAGACGACCCGGCGCTATCTCGACGAGCGCGGTTATCTCGAGATCGAGACTCCGATCCTGTCCAAGCCAGCGCCATCCGGCGCGCGCGATTATGTGGTGCCGAGCAGAATCCATCCCGGCGCATTCTACGCGTTGCCGCAGTCGCCGCAGGTGTATAAGCAGCTGCTGATGATCTCCGGCTTCGACCGCTACTTCCAGATCGCGCGATGCTTCCGCGACGAAGACCTGCGGGCCGATCGTCAACCAGAGTTCACGCAGATCGACATCGAAGCGTCGTTCATCAAGCCTGATGACATCTTCTCGCTTACCGAAGGTCTTCTTGGCGCGCTGTGGAAAGATGCCGGGATAGATATTCCTGCCACGTTCGAGCACATGGCGTACGCCGACGCGATGGAGAGGTTCGGCATAGACCGCCCCGACATTCGGTATGGGCTGGAGCTGTTCGACGCCAGCGACGCGTTTCGCGGATCCGAGTTCACGGTCACAACTTCGGCGCTCGCAGCGGGCGGACGCGTCCGCGGCATCAAGGTGCCGGGCGGTGCAGCGCTCTCACGCAAGCAGGTCGATGAGCTGGAGGCGATCGCCAAATTGGCCGGCGCCGGCGGATTGATCCGAATCAAGCGGGGCGCCACCGGGCTCGAAGGCCCAGCGGCAAAATTCCTGAGCGAAGCCGGTGCGCAGAAACTTGGCATCGGTGAAGGCGAGCTCTGTCTGCTTGTAGCCGGGAATGAAACGGTGACCAACCCGGCGCTCGATCGCGTGCGTCAGGAAGTCGCCCAGCGCCTCTCCCTCGTGCCCGATAACAAGAGATCGTTTCTGTGGGTGACTGATTTTCCGCTTTTCACCCGGGAATCCAATGGCACGTTGAGCTCGGTGCACCACCCGTTCACCTCACCGCACCCCGATGATCTCGGTCTTCTCGACTCCGCGCCGGAAAAGGTGCGCGCCCTCGCCTACGACGTCGTTCTCAACGGCCTGGAGCTCGGCGGAGGCAGTATCAGAATCAACGATCCAGGGATGCAGAGAAGAGTTCTGTCGCTCCTCGGTATCAACGACGACGATGCAGAGGCGCGTTTCGGTTTTCTCCTTCACGCGTTGAGTGCCGGCGCCCCGCCGCACGGAGGCATCGCTTTCGGCTTTGACCGCCTCGCGATGGTGCTCTCCGGCGCGACATCCCTCCGCGATGTAATTGCATTTCCCAAGACCACCGCGGCGACGGCGTTGTTCGAGGACGCGCCGTCCGCCATTCCACCCGAAGATCTCAGAGATCTTCATCTCCAGACGATGACCGATTGACGTGAGCGAAGAGACAACGATTCAGCGCCTCAACACCGAAGGCGCAGACCTGCTGACACTCGCAGGTGTAAACGACGAGAACCTCGTAGAGCTGGCGCGGCAGACGGGCGCCAAGATCGCCCTGCGCGGCGAGGCACTGGCAATCAGCGGAAACAGCGACGCCGTTTCACGTGCCGTTCCAATCGCCCAGCGCATGATCGACACCGCCAAGCAACAATTGCCATTGACCGCGGACGACGTGCTCCGTATGAGCATCGAAGGTCCGCGCGACGGGAACGGCAACGGCACCGACAACGACAGTCGTATCGTTCTGCCTGGCGTTCGGAAGATCATCCAGGCGAAGACCGCCGGTCAGGCCGAGTACATGAAATTGATGGCCGACAACGATATCGTGGTGGGTATTGGTCCGGCGGGTACGGGTAAGACGTACCTCGCGGTCGCTGCAGCGGTCGACGCGCTTTCGCGCAAGCGGGTTCGCCGGATCGTTCTGGCGCGTCCCGCGGTCGAAGCGGGGGAGAGCCTTGGGTTTCTGCCTGGTGACATGCAGGCGAAGGTGGATCCGTATCTGCGGCCGCTTTACGACGCCCTCGAGGACATGATGCCGCACGAGCGTGTCCAGAAATCCCTGGAGACGCGCACCATCGAGATCGCGCCGCTGGCCTACATGCGCGGGCGAACTCTCGCGGACGCCTTCGTCATTCTCGACGAGGCACAGAACGCAACTACCGCGCAGATGAAGATGTTCCTGACGCGACTTGGTGTTAACTCGAAGGCGGTGATCACCGGGGACAAGACGCAAATCGATCTGCAGCGGCGGGAAGAATCGGGGCTTGTCCAGATCGAGCGCATCCTGCCGGGTATCGATGGCATCGGCTTCTACTATCTCAGCGACGCGGATGTCGTGCGCCATCGGCTCGTGCGAGAGATCATCAAGGCTTACGCCGAGGACTCCGGGGCCTGATCAGCCTCCGGCGGTCAAGGGGATGACACACCAACCGGGCGGCGTCGCGATCGATATCTCGTCCAGCGTGCGCAGACTGAGTGTCTCCCGCGCGCTGGTACGGAAAGCGGCCATTGCCACACTTCACTCGGAGAAGGTGAAGGATGCGATGCTCTCGATCACGTTCGTCGGACGCGCCGCGATGTCGCGTCTCAACAAACGCTACCTCGGTCACCACGGTGCAACCGACGTCATCTCGTTCGGGCTGGAGCGGGTGGGAAGTCGCGGAGCGGTGATCGGCGACGTGTATATTTGCGCCGAGGTTGCCCGCGAGAATGCAAGGCGGCAAGGTGTCGGCGCGGGGCAGGAGCTGCTGCGCCTCGTGATACATGGGACACTTCACGTTCTCGGACACGATCATCCCGAACGCGGTGGCCGCGCGACTTCACCGATGTGGCGCAAACAGGAGAAAATCCTCGCACGTGTCCTCTAGCCGCCTCCTCGAAGACTTCGATGCCCG
>DATBXT010000086.1:0-3962 GCA_036514115.1 Gemmatimonadaceae bacterium | reverse complement strand
ATGTTGAAGTCGTCCTTGATCCCCGCACCGATCGCGGTGACGATCGTCCGGATTTCCTCGTTGCCGAGGATCTTGTCAATGCGCGCACGCTCGACGTTGAGGATCTTGCCGCGCAGCGGCAGAATTGCCTGGAACGCTCTGTTACGCCCTTGCTTGGCCGAACCACCTGCCGAGTCGCCCTCGACCAGGTAGATCTCGCACAGCGCCGGATCGCTCAGCGAGCAATCGGCCAGCTTGCCGGGAAGATTCCCGATGTCCAACGCCGACTTCTTGCGGGTGAGATCCCGCGCCTTTCTCGCCGCCTCACGTGCTCGAGCCGCCGAGACCGCCTTCTCGATCACGATGTTGGCGACGCGGGGATGCTCTTCGAGGTAGGCCGCGAGGTGCTCGTTGACGACGCCCTTTACCGCGCCTTCGACTTCAGAGTTGCCGAGCTTGGTCTTGGTCTGGCCCTCGAACTGTGGCTCGCGGACTTTGACCGAGAGAACCGCGGTCAGTCCTTCGCGAACGTCGTCGCCGCTCAGCGTGAAATCTGACTTCTTCAGCGCACCGCTCTTGGACGCATAATTGTTGATCGTACGCGTCAGCGCGGCCTTGAGGCCGGTGAGGTGCGTTCCACCCTCATGGGTGTTGATGTTGTTGACGAACGAGAAGACGTTCTCGTTGTAGCCATCGTTGTACTGGAACGAGAGCTCGATGTCGACTCCATCGCGCTCCGTATCGATGTACACGATCTCCTGATGCAGAACTTTCTTCTTGTCGTTGAGGAACTTCACCATCTCCTTCAGCCCGCCCTCGGCGTGAAAGACCTCAGTCTTCTCCTTGCCTGCGCGCTCGTCCTTGATGGTGATGGTGATGCCCTTGTTCAGGTACGACAGCTCGCGCAGTCTGTTGGCGAGGAGATCGTAGTCGTACTCGAGCTCGGTGAAGATCTTGGGGTCGGGCTTGAACCAGACGGTCGTCCCGCGGATGTTGGCGTCGATCTTGTTCGGGAGGATCTTGAGCTTCGTCACGGTGTTGCCGCGCTCGAAGTCCATGTAGTACTCCTTGCCCTTGCGACGCACCCATACCTTGAGCTGCTCGGAGAGCGCGTTCACGACGGAGACACCCACGCCGTGCAGTCCGCCCGACACCTTGTAGGAGTTCTTGTCGAACTTCCCGCCGGCGTGCAGCACCGTCATCGCCAGCTCGACACCGGGAATCTTTTCAGTGGGATGGATGTCGACGGGAATGCCGCGGCCGTCGTCCGTCACAGTGATCGAATCGTCGGCGTGGATCGTCACGTCGATCTTGTTGGCGTGACCCGCCAGCGCTTCGTCGATGGAGTTGTCGACTACTTCGTAAACGAGGTGGTGGAGACCTCTCGAGGACGTCGAACCGATGTACATGCCGGGACGTTTCCGTACTGCCTCGAGACCTTTTAGAACCTGGATCTGACCAGCGTCGTACTTCGACGAACTGATTTCTGCAGCAGTTTTCGCCATTACTCGCGGGAAAATTTTTCTGAGCTTTGATGCAGACTGGCGATGACAACTCCGCTACCGACGGGCCCAGCGGGGTACTCGCACAAATTGAGATTTCGCGCTCTGTCGCAGCGTGTGCTACGCGAAAAATTCAGCCTGATTCAGAAGCTGAAATGTAACCCCGTAACAGTACCGAAGCAAGCTCAGCAGGTATTCGTAAGCCTTTGAGCCACAAGGGGTTATCTCATCAGTTGTAGCCTTATCTTGCGGACCCGCATCCGGCCGGCTTTCGCGTTCAACGCCCGCAATATTTGTGGCTCCATCAGCGATAGCTCGGTCATCCACGCGTTGGTCTTCACGGCGATGAAAAGCGTACCGTCAGCCGTCACCGAAATCGGCTTCGTCACTTTCGAAATTTGCTTGCCGACCAGCAGCTCCCACTCCGGCACCACGGATGCCTGTTCGACCCGCGCCTCGAGCTTTGATTCCTTGAGGAAAGCCCCAACGACGTTGCCGAGTGCCTCCGGCTTTCTTTTTTTCTCGTTGGGATCGCGCTTTCGCCGCAACCGTCGCTCGTTCGAATTGTGGGATCAGAAAGGTACTACGGCTTGGTCGGCCTGTCCGAAGAAGTGTCTGCCGAGTCCCGTGCCGGGCGCGTGTTTGAAGAAGTGTCGGCAGAATCGCGCGCGGGCTGCGCGTTCGGAGAGGTATCCACGGAGCCCGGTACGGGCTCCTCAGTGCGCGGAATGTTCTGCGATGGCGGTCTCCGCACACGCATGACTCTATTGGTGGGAATCGCCCCGGCAGATGTGTCTCTGGCCACGCTATCCGCGGACGTCTTCTCCGTTTTCACTCCGCATGCCGCCGACGTGCAGATCAGTGCCAACCCGTAGCACGCTGATTTCAACATTTTGACATCCCGGGCTCTGTGCGGAAGTGCTGCTCTCGAGCCCGAGTCAGTGCAAAGATGAGACTAGCGGCTCCGCGGAATAGCTCGTCGGATCCTGCTGATAGAACCGCTGCAGCTGCATGAACAGGGCTGGATGATTCTGCCGCAGGGCACGCGGTCGCTCGAAAAAAGCCTCGGTAATCACGGCAAAGAACTCTGCCGGATTCGTGGCGCCGTAGTCGTCCAGGAAAGTGTCCTCGCCGGACTCGGCGGCTTCACGCAGCGCGTCGAACTCCGCGCTCATCACCCGCGCCCACGCCCGATAATCGTGATGACGCTCCAGCGCCGGCGTGCCGTCGCTGCTGCGGTTCTCAAAATCGAGCTGGTGCGCGAACTCGTGCAGCACCAGGTTCACGCCATCGTGCGGCTCCGCCGCGCCGCGATGGACTGCATCCCAGGCTAGAACGAGCGCGCCGAGTCGCTGGCCGGTGTGACCGAGCCGGTGCTCGCCACCTTCCTGCCAAATTCCGCCGCCGAGGTATCGCTCCTCATCGGCGATGTATCCGGTCGGATAGACCAGTATCGATGTCAGCTCCGGATAGTAGTCCGTCTCGCGGTGGAGCAGGAGGAGACACGCCTGGCCGGCAATCGTGACGCGGATCTCGTCCGTCAGCACAAGCCCAGCGCACCCCTCGAAATGCTTTTCGGCCAGAAAAACCTGAGTGTGGCCAAGCAGCTCCGCCTGGTCTTCACGGTTGAGACGACTGAAGACCGGAAGATTCCGCTCGAGGATCTCACGCCAGGCCTTCGGGGCAGGGCGGCCGCGGAGATTAGCGCGTCGACGCGACTTGAATAGCTCGAAGTGCATGCTCATACGATATCAGGCGTACACGCCTTTCGAAACAGCCGGCTAGGAACGCGACTCGGCGTACCACGTATCCGGATATTCCAGGACGAACCCTTTATCGTCGACCGTCAGCTCGCGACGGAACGTCCCGCCGCCGCTCTCGTAATGATATTTGTCGTCGGCACGCCGGGTGTACTTCTGCTCGAGAAGCTGCACACTGAGCTCGGGGAATTTCACCCAGGCGGCGCGCACCCGTGCGCTTTCGCCGTTCTTGAGCGCCAGGCGACGAATGGGAAGCAGGTTCGTCGACGGGCTGAAGCCGAGGTCGATGTCCTCGCAGCCATTCACTTCCGGAACCGGGACGCCGTTGACGATCCACGCGTCGCCATCGCGCTCGATCGTGACTTTGACGTTCTTGCTGTCGATATTGCCGGTGATAGTGCAGGACAGCGTTCGCCAGGCCGCATCGCAGGTAATCTCGTACGCCACGCGGCATGGCGTGTCCTTCTCGGAGAACACTGCCACGCCACTCAGCGCCGCGCCGCCGTCACGCTCGGAGAGCTCGCAGAACTCGTGGCCTGCCTTGTCGGTTCGTCTCCAAAGCACAGATCCGGATTTATCGGTCACCTGAAAGTCCCTTGCTGTGCGCGGCTATCCCCGCGCTGAGTCTTTGCAAACTGTGGGCACCAGCTCTGACACCCTCGCCACGTTCGGGTTATCGGCGTCGCGGTTCTGGCGCTTCATCAAATTCACTGCCAGCTCG
>DATBXT010000085.1:0-5010 GCA_036514115.1 Gemmatimonadaceae bacterium | reverse complement strand
TGGGCTCTCCCGTCGGATGCACTTCAACGATACCGTGGCCTGGATCGCCGGCGCGGTCTCGGGATTTTTCGGTGGACTCGTTGGCAACCAGGGCGGAATTCGTTCCGGTGCGCTACTCGGCTTCGACGTTAGTAAGGAGGCGTTCGTGTCGGCGGCGACAGCGGTTGGCGTCATCGTCGATGTCGCGAGGATGCCCACGTACTTCGTCACGCAAAGCGGGGAAATCGCGGGAATCTGGAAGCTCGTCGCGGTGGCCACCGTCGGAGCGCTGATCGGTACGATCTTCGGCGAGAGGCTGCTGCGACGGGTTCCGGAATCGCTCTTTCGACGGATCGTCGCAACTCTCGTTCTGGCGCTTGGTCTCTATATGTGCTTTTTCGCGAACGGCTGACCGGGCTCAACGAGGCCGTCACCGACTCGCTATCCAGGCCGGCGCGCCTTCTTCCGTCGAGTTGTCGGTGAGGACGTGCACGTCCGAGCCATCGGGACGCATGACGGCGATCTCCCCGTATGGCTGAAACGTTCCCATCAGCAACAGCGACACAGCTTCGTCCTTGAAGCCTCCACGCGATGTGGCGAAGGCAATCCATTCTCCGTCAGGCGAGAAGGAGGGATGCGCATCGTTCCCGGGGGAATGCGTCAGTCGCTCGACGCCGGTGCCGTCCGGATGCACGCGATAGATCTCGTAATCTCCGTCGCGCTTGCTGCAGAAGGCAATCCAGTCACCATGGGGTGACCAGGTAGGAAAGGTGTCGTAGTTCGAGCCAGTCTCGAGCTTCCTGCTGGTGCCCTTCGCGACATCGAGAATGTAAAGGTTGCGATTGGTTCCGTTCGCGACACGATACACCACTTGCTTCCCATCTGGCGACCAGCTCGGCATGCCGGCGTTGACGGTGTCGGGAGTCATCGGGGTCAGACCACTGCCGTCGGCGCCGATGCGCAGCAGACGGGCCGGCTTGAGCTGCGCGCGCTGAAAGAATCCACCGACACCGAAGATGATCGCGTCGCCACTGGGCGACCATGCAGGTCCGGCGACATCCTCGGTGAGCGGACCCGTATAAAGCACCTTGCGACCGGTGCCATCGCGGTTGGCAACGACGAGCCAGCCATTCCGAATCTGTCCGCTCAAATTGGTGAGCAGATAGACCATGCGATCGCCCGAGTGGGAGAACGATGACAGGTCTGGCACCCGCACCAGAGCGAAATGGGGATCAAGACTTGGCCACGCCTGAAAATCCCGGTCACGATCTCCGCGCGAATCAGTCTCCCGGTGAAACACCATCATGCTTCGATCCGGAGACCAATCGGGAGCCTGGAACTGGCCGGGGAGCGAGCCTCCGTCGCCGACAATTTTCAACGCGTCTCGAGTCTGATATGCAACGGTCGTCGAATCGACCCAGTGCGGAGATACCTTGAGGCCTGGCTCTGTGGTGAGCGTCTGACGCACTCCGGTTTTCAGATCGATGGAAACGATCTGACTCGTACCTGTTCCCAGGATCAGGCCGCCCTTGCACACTTCGCCTGGATCGACAACGTAGAAGGCGAGTCGATTACCGTCGGGTGACCATCGAGGAGTCCCCGCGACTTCGGTCGACTCGGTCAACCGTCGCAGTCCCGATCCATCGGGGTGGACGATATAAATGCTGGTGTACTGCGGGGTAACAAACGCCGCCGGACCGGGCACGGTGGTAGGCGGGCACGCAGTTCGAATCGGATTGCGGTTTGACGAGAACGCGATCCAGCTCCCGTCCGGCGACCAGGCTGGCCGAAAGTCTCCAGCGGGATGGTTGGTGACGTTGTGCAGGCCCTTGGTGGCGAGATCGAGTATCCAGATGTCGGCCTGGCCGGATCTCGTGGAAACGAAGGCGAGCAATTTTCCGTCGGCGGAAAGCGAGCCTTGATCGTCGAACGCGGGATCGTCCGTAAGACGCTCGAGGCCCGAGCCATCGACATGGGCGCGATAGATGTCGCCTGAACCGGAGCGCTGTGAGGTGAACACGATCCACCGGCCGTCCGCGGAGAAAGAGGCGTTGTAGTCGTTCGCCGGGTTGGGAAGGAAAGGACGTACACCGCTGCCGTCGCGGTTGGCGACGAATATGTCGCTGTTGTTTGGCGCGAAGCTCTTGAACGCGATGGTGTAAGCCGGTGGCGAATCAACCCCCTGCGCGCCGGCGGCCGCCACGCACGAGCACACCGCATACATCAAGTGCGATAAGCGTTTCACGCAGAGAGGATGGTAATTCCGCAACTGTCTCGCAAGATGAGACACACCGGCCGCGTAACGACGCAAGCCTGTATTTTTCAGGCATGATCTCAATCGTGCTCATCGAGGACAATCGGCTCGTCCGCGAAGGCATCGCGGCGATGCTGAATCAAACGAGCGATTTTCGGGTCGTTGGCGCGGTATCGAGCGGTGACCCTGCGCTGCTGCGCGGCAACACGCCGCAGGTGATTCTTCTGGACCTGGGGTTGTGGGAAGATGACAGCCTACGCATCGCCGAGGTCATCTCGAAGGAGTCACCACACTCACGGATCATCATCATGGACCTGCTCCCGGTTCACGAGGACATCGTCGAGTTTGTGAACGCCGGAGTGTGGGGTTTCATAATGAAGGATGCGACGTTCGAGGATCTCGTCGGCACCATCCGCTCGGTCGTCGCGGGCACCAAGATCCTTCCACCACAGATGACGTCGAGCCTGTTCTCGCAGATCGCCAGAGAAGCAGTGGACGCGGGGCGGTCGGACGCAATTGAATCCGTACGAATGACCCCGCGCGAGCGTCAGGTGATCGACCTCATTGCCGAGGGCCTGAGCAACAAGGAGATCGCCGCGCGACTGGAGATCGCCGCTCATACAGTCAAGAGCCACGTGCGCAACATCATGGAGAAGCTGGCGCTGCACAGTCGTCTGCAGATCGCTGCGTACTCAAACCGCCAGGGCGACTGATTCCTGGGTCGCAGGATCGGCGCTGAGATAGTTGGTGCGTTAGTTAGCCACGCCTCTCCTCGCACAACCCCCGGCTCTTCCCCAGAGAGTACGCGTCTCTCACCCTTTTGTGCGATAGAGAACAATTATGATGTGCGCTAACGTTAGACGTGAACCCCAACATCCCGAGCGTCCTCTGTGCGACCTAGCAGGTTCTCTGAGGACGAGATCGTTCGGGCCCTTCGGCAGGTCAAATCCGGGACGCCCGCCATCCAGGTGTGCCGAAAGCTGGGAATCACGGAAACGACGTTCTATCGCTGGCGCAACAAGCACGATGGAATGCACGGAAGCAACAACGAGGAAGTGCGCGCGCTGCGAGACGAGAACCAGCGTCTGAGACAGATCGTAGCGAATCTCCTGCTCGATCAGCAACGATCCGTCGAAGCTCGCGTCAGGAAATAAGGCGAGCGCAATCCCCATCCCAAACCCAGTGTTGACATGAGTGCAGCAAACCTTTCATTGGTCGATCGCCTTGCCGCCATCGCCGGAAACGGCAGACGAAATCGCCGACACGCGGAGTCGCTGTTGCGGACTGGTACGCTACAGACCGCGATCTTCAACAGCGCCAACTTCTCGAGCATTGCAACCGATGCGAAAGGCGTCATCCAGATCTTCAACGTTGGCGCGGAACGCATGCTCGGTTACACCGCGCTCGAGGTGATGAACCGCATAACGCCGGCTGACATCTCCGATCCGGAGGAGCTGATCGTCCGCTCCAAGGTGCTGAGCGCTGAATTCGGGACGCCGATCACTCCGGGATTCGAGGCGCTGGTGTTCAAGGCGTCGCGCGGCATCGAGGACATCTACGAGCTGACCTACGTGACGAAGGACAAGACACGCGTCCCCGCTGTCGTGTCGGTCACCGCGCTCCGCGATGCCGATAACGCCATCATCGGCTACCTGCTGATCGGTACCGACAACACTGCGCGCAAGCAGGTCGAGGCAGAGCGCGTGAAGCTCGAGCAGCGCCTGCAGCAGAAGAACGCTGAGCTCGAGGAAGCCAGTCGCATGAAATCCGAGTTCCTCGCCAACATGTCGCACGAGCTGCGCACCCCGCTGAACGCCATCATCGGTTTCTCCGAGATTCTTCGCGATGGACTCATCGGCGAGCTGACGGAACAGCAGCAGCGTTTCATCGGCGATATTTTCAGCAGCGGCAATCATCTCCTGTCGCTGATCAACGACATTCTCGACTTGTCGAAGGTGGAAGCCGGCAAGATGACCCTCGAGCTGGAGTCGGTCGAAATATGGTCCATGTTCGCCAACAGCCTGTCGATCATCAGAGAGAAAGCCGCCGCCCGCCACATCGAGCTGAGCATGGATGTGCCGAAAGAGCTCGGCTCCATTCAGGCAGATGCGCGGAAGGTGAAACAGATCGTCTACAATCTTCTGTCGAACGCGGTCAAGTTCACGGTCGATGGCGGCGAGGTAAAGCTCTCCGTCAGCAAAGTCCCCCGGTCAGAGGTTGGATCCGTGGACGGATCGTGGAACCATCGTAGCTTCGGGCTGCCCGACAACGACTTCGAGCAGTTCCTGCGCATCAGCGTCTGTGACAGCGGCATCGGGATCTCCCCCGACGGACTCGACGGGCTGTTCAATCCATTCAGCCAGATCGACAGCGGACTCGCGCGCAAGTACGAGGGTACCGGGCTTGGTCTCGTCTTGCTGAAGAATCTGGCCGAGCTGCACGGCGGTTCGGTCGCGGCCGAGAGCGAGGTCGGAAAGGGATCGCGCTTTACGGTATGGCTGCCGTTGCGCCCGCCGAAATCCGCCTCCATTCGCACACCCACCAGGGTTCCCGTCTTCGGACGCCCGAACGGGGCGCTCGGTGCTCGCACCGCGCTCGTGGTCGAGGATGATTTCAAGTCTGCCGATCTGGTGCGGGTGCAGCTCGAGGCGGAAGGCTTTGAGGTGCTCCACGCCGCGTCCGCGGAGGCCGCACTCGTTCTCGCGATTCAGCAGCCGCTGGCGTTGATCACCCTCGACATCATGCTGCCCAACATGGACGGATGGGAGCTGCTCTCC
>DATBXT010000084.1:0-14265 GCA_036514115.1 Gemmatimonadaceae bacterium | reverse complement strand
GAGCGCTTTCTATCGCCTTTCTGGGTTCAGGCTTTTTCCAAGCCGGCCGCTGATGTGCCGGCCGCGCCGCGATGGCAAGCATCTCCTCATAAAAGGCGACGATCCGCCTGCCAACTGGCCCCTCGGTATCCGACGGTGACGCTTCGAATGGAGCGTAACGCGTAGTTCCGCTCGAGTCGAGACGGAACCACCACCATGGAGCCAAACCCTCGCGCGGAGTCTCGACGGAACAATAAAACGTGCGACCCGAATCCACGAACTGAAAATCCTTCAATTTTGTTTTCCTGGAGGCTTTCCTCAATCTAGCGACTGCGGCGTTCCGCCGCTGACTGAAATGCGGTCGCCGTCAGTCTTCGTAGCGCCGCGGATGGGTGGGATGAGGCTTCTCCTCTTCCTCAGTGTCGAACTCGTCGTCCAGATCGATAAGATCGTCGTCGAGCTCGTCGTCCAGCTCGTCGTCATCCTCATCGTCGAGGTCGTCGTCATCCAGGTCGTCGTCATCGAGCGCGTCGTCGAGATCGTCCCCAGCCTCGTCGTCGAGTTCGTCGTCGTCGAGGTCGTCGTCGTCATCCTCCAGATCGTCCTCGAGGTCCTCGTCCTCGGGATCCGCATCTGGTGTCCGCTTCGCCAGCCACGGTTCCTGCACCCCCACTACCTCGAAGGGGAGGCTCTCCGCGGACTCCAGCATGGCGCACATTACCGTGATCTCCTGGTTGTTAGACGGAGGCGCGCTCTCGCTTCGCCTCGCGGGACAACTTCTTACGATCGTTCGCGCTGAGGAAGCGTTTCCGCAGTCGAATGGATTGCGGCGTAACCTCGATCAGCTCGTCTTCCTCGATATACTCCAGCGCCCCTTCCAGCGTCAACTCCCTCGGTGGCTCGAGCTGAATGTTCTCGTCACTCGACTTCGAGCGCATGTTGGTGAGCTTCTTTTCCTTGGTCGGGTTTACATCCATGTCACCCGGCCGAGAGTTCTCACCTACAAGCATCCCTTCATATACAGCGTCACCGGGCGACACAAACAGAGTAGCGCGCTCTGAGAGGTTGGCAAGCGCGAACGCAACAATCACACCGCCTTCCATGGAGACTAGTGTTCCTCTCATGCGACCAGCGAGCGGACCTGCCCACGGTCCGTACTCGAGGAAACGATGGTGCATGATGCCGGTGCCGCGGGTGTCGGTGAGAAACTCCGAGCGATACCCGAACAAGCCGCGAGCGGGGATCTTGTACAGAAGACGCACCATTCCCTGCCCCGGATTTTTCATCTCCAGCATCGCCGCGCGACGCGGTCCGAGCTTTTCGATGACGACGCCGAGGAATTCCTCCGGCACATCGATCGCGAGCTCCTCGTACGGCTCGAGACGCTCGCCTTGCGGGCCTTCGCGGGTGATCACGCGCGGCCGCGAGACCTGAAACTCGTATCCCTCGCGCCGCATCGTCTCCATCAGAATCGTCAGGTGCAGCTCGCCGCGGCCAGAGACAGTCCACGTGTCGGTGGACTCGGTGTCTTCCACGCGGAGCGCGACGTTGCGCTCCAGCTCCCGGTACAGCCGTTCGCGAAGCTGCCGGGATGTCACGAACTTTCCTTCCTTGCCGGCAAAGGGAGAATTGTTGACGAGGAAATCCACTGAAATCGTCGGCTCCTCAACCGAGATTCCGGCGAGACGCTCGGGATGCTCGGTGTCGGTCACGGTCAATCCGATTTCCACGCCCTCCAGACCAGCCAGAGCAACGATCTCTCCCGCAGATGCTTCGGGTACTTCGATGCGATCGAGGCCTTCGTAAGCGAACAGTCTCGTGACTCGTGACTGCTCAACCTTCTGCGATTGATCCAACGGCAGAAGCGTGACGGCATCACCGACGTGTACAGTCCCCCGCTCAATACGACCGATGCCGAGGCGTCCGAGATAGGGTGAATGGTCGATGGTCGAGATCAGCATCTGGAACGGACTGGCCGCGTCGTGGGGCGGCGCTGGAACGTGCTTCACGATAGCGTCGAACAAAGGCGACAAATCGACAGGAGTGACATCCATATCCATCGTGGCTACGCCTTCGCGCGCAGACGCGTATACCACAGGAGCGTCCAGCTGCGCCTCATCGGCCTCCAGCTCGATGAAGAGGTCGAGAACCTCGTCGTGTACCCGCATTGGATCGGCGCCCGGACGATCGATCTTGTTGATGACGACGATCGGAGTCCGCTGAAGGGCCAGGGCCTTACGCAGCACGAAGCGCGTCTGGGGCATTGGCCCATCGAAGGCATCGACGACGAGGAGCACTCCGTCGACCATACGCAGGATGCGCTCGACCTCACCACCGAAGTCGGAGTGACCAGGCGTATCGACGATGTTGATCTTGGTACCATGCCAGCGAATAGATGTGTTCTTCGCCAGAATGGTTATACCGCGCTCGCGCTCGAGCGGGTTGGAATCCATCACACGTTCCACCACGACCTGGTTCTCGCGAAAGGCGCCCGCCTGACGGAGCATCTTGTCGACGAGAGTCGTCTTGCCGTGATCGACGTGTGCGATAATCGCGACGTTTCGAATTTCCTGCTTTGCCATAGCCATGTAAGTTAGCTAGGCGTGCAAGTCTTTCTCCCGGTCGAGCATGTGTTCCCGCTCCAGCTGTATCGTGACGTGCTGGATACCGAATAGCCGCATGGCGTCATGAATGTGCTCCAGCACGTGCTGGTGCTTGTCGGGCTCACGCACGATGCAGTGGGCGCTCATCGCAACTACCGCCGGGGTCACCGCCCAGACGTGCAGGTCATGGACTGACTCGATGCCCGGAATCGCCTCGAGCTGGCCGCGTACTGCAGGAAGAGGGATGTGGGCCGGAGTCGATTCGAGAAGAATGTCCACCGATTCCCGCACCAGGCGCCAGGCGCCGCTCATTATCAGCAGAGTGGTAAGAATCGACGCGAGAGGGTCCGCCGTGAGCCAGCCGGTGAACTGGATCATAACGGCAGCCGCGATCGTTCCCGCGGTGGCGAGGAGGTCACCGAGGACGTGCAGGTATGCGCCGCGTGTGTTGAGGTTGTGCGAGGAGCTGCCCGCCAGGATGCGCGCGGCTGCCAGGTTGACCAGCAGTCCCGCCGTCGCCACCGCCAGCATCAGCCCGCCCTGAACGGGCTGGGCCACGCGCAGGCGCGTGACCGCCTCCCACAGAATCCACGCGGAGATCAGGAGAAGCGTGGCCCCATTGATGAAAGCGGCGAGAATCTCCCACCGGAGGTAGCCGTAAGTCTTCTCTGGTGTGCCGGGTTGCTTGCTGAACCAGGCGACGAACAACGCGAGGCCCACCGCGGCGACATCGGTCAGCATGTGACCTGCATCGGCGAGCAGTGCGATCGAGTTCGACATCACGCCGCCGATTACTTCGACGATGAGCAGCGCTGCGGTGAGAATCAGCGTGAGCCGCAGCGCGGGTACCGACGCGTCGGCCGCGTGCGAATGACCGAGGCCGTGGTCGTGCTCGTGACTGTCGCCACGCTGGTGTCCGCGCCCGGAATTGTGGTAAGTTGCACCCGTGTTCGGTCGGCTACTCGCCATAATTCTGCTCGTGCTCCTCAACGCGTTCTTCGTTGGCGCCGAGTTCGCTCTGGTCCGTTCGAGACGGACGCGTTTGGAGGCGATGACCCGGAGCGGAGACCGGCTCGCCCGCATTGCGCTGCGCGCCTCCTCAAATATCTCCCGTGTTCTCTCCGCCAGCCAGCTTGGTGTGACACTCGCGAGCCTCGGCCTCGGCTGGGTCGCCGAGTCGACGGTCGGGGAGATGTTTGCGAGCCTGTTCGAGAACCTGCCGTTCGCCATCGAAGCTTCGGCGAGACTCACCATCGGAGCGACGATAGCGCTGATCATCGTCACATACCTCCACGTGGTGTTCGGAGAGCTGACGCCCAAGGCCGCCGCTCTGAATCACCCCGAGAGCCTCGCCAGGTGGCTCGCTCCGCCGCTGCTCTTCTTCGCGTTCATCACGAAGCCATTCACGTTCTTTCTGAACCGATCCTCGCAGGTGATTCTGCGCGCGCTCGGCCAGGAGAGCGCGGGCCAGGAGGAAGCGGTTCACTCACCCGAGGAGATCCGCCTCCTCGTCGAGCAGTCGCAGGAAAGCGGGCAGATGCAGGCTCACGACGCCGATCTTATCGATGCGGTGTTCGAGTTCTCGGAGAAGAACGCGCGCGAGGTGATGACGCCACGCACAGAGCTCGTGGCACTGCCGGTGGAGGCGACGCTATCCGAGGTACTCAGCGTGGTTCAGGAGTCGGGGTTATCACGCTACCCGGTATACGACGAATCGATTGACAACATCATCGGCGTGGTGCTGGCAAAGGATCTCCTCAAACTTCTTGCACCTCGCGCCAACACCGATGCATTCGATCTGCCATCGATCATGCGTCCCGTTCACGTGATTCCCGGCTCGCGCGAGGTCGAGGAGGTGCTTGCCGATTTCAAGCGATTGAAGGAGCACATGGCAATCGTGCTCGACGAGTACGGGGGCACCGCCGGCGTCGTCACGATGGAAGATCTGCTCGAGGAGATCGTGGGCGAGATTCTCGACGAGTACGACACTCCCGAGGACGCGGAAGCGCCGATGCATACTCGCGCGGGTGAGACCATGGTTCCGGGGAGCACCCACATTGGCGAGCTGAACGAACACTTCGGGCTTTCGGTTCCGGACGAGGATTACACCACCATTGGTGGTTACGTCTTCGGTGTTCTGGGCAGGCTGCCGGTGATCGGGGACCGGGTCGTCGCAGGCGGAGCGATCTTCAGCGTGCGGGAGATGGACGGCCGCCGGATCGAGACGCTGGCGGTCGATCTGCATTCGATGGGCGATCGCCGCGGGACCGAACGCGGGACGCAATCGACGCACACAGAAGCGTAGCCGCGATCATACTGGAAGGATCGGCGCGACCCTGGCCCGCGATATCCAGCGCGGTTCCATGATCCGGGGATGTGCGAGGGAACGGCAGGCCAAGTGTGAGATTAACGGCGCTTCCGAACGACGCGACTTTGATGGCGGTCATCCCGACATCATGGTAAGGCGCGATCACCGCGTCGAACTCTCCGCGCATGGCGCGAACGAACACCGTGTCGGCGGGAAATGGTCCGGCGATCTTCGCCTCGCGCGCTGCTGGCCCAAGCAGCTTCACTTCCTCGTCGCCGAATCGTTGTCCGTCGCCAGCGTGCGGGTTCAGCGCGCAAAGCGCGATGCGCGGCTCACCGATTCCCAGCCACTCGCGCAAACCGTCACGCGTAATCCGCGCGGCATCGAGAATCGAATCGCGCGTCAGCGATCGCGTGACGTCGCGGAACGCGACATGGGTAGTGGCGAGCACGACGCGCAGCTTATCCGACGCCAGCATCATCGCCACGCTGGAACTCGTGAGCTGTGCCAGCATCTCGGTGTGACCGGGATAATCGTAACCGCCCGCGAGCAATGCAGCTTTGTCGATCGGAGCGGTTACTATCCCGTCGACGTCCCCCGCAATCGCCAGCGCGACGGCTCGCTCGATGGCGAGACCACTGATTTTCCCGGCCGCCGCTGCTGAATCGCCGGACATCCACGATCCGACGGACTCCCCGACATCTACGCCCGCTCCGGTCGGCCCAACCACCACAACGTCACAGCGCTCGCTGACCTGAGGGTCAGCGAGCGCTTTGGCAACGATCTCCGGTCCAATTCCGCGGGGATCGCCCACGGTCATGGCAAGGCGAGATTTCACCCGCTACATCCTGAGTGACACGTAAGTGTGCTTTCGCATCGAGTCGAGAAGCTGCCTGATCGAGCGCTCCTCGGAGAGCTGCGTTCGTATCTGATCGCGGATCTCACTCTGATTGTATTCACCGGCATCAGTGGCGGTGACGACCTGGAGAACAGCGTACTTAGGCTGGCCACGCGGGTTGGCGAGCTGGAACGGATCGGTGATCGTGCCGGCCTTTGCCCCAGCCAACGCGCCGCCATACGATGCCGGCAAGGAGTCGCGCGGATAAGGCTGGAGCACACCCTTCTCTTCCGTCGGATCGTGGTGCTTTGCCACCAGACTGTCGTACGAAGCTCCCCGACGCCACTGCGCGGCAACGCTGTCCGCTTCTACTTTCGCCGCGGCAACATCCGCTGAGTCTATTACCGGGGCGATCAGGATGTGCCGGGCTTTTACCTCGGCGGCCTGAACGCGATCGACGCGGATGATGTGATACCCAAACGCTGTCTCGATGACGGGGCTGACTTCTCCGGGACGAAGAGCGAACATCATTTGCTCAAACTCCGGTACGAGACCACTTCCTCGACGATTCCAACCCAGGTCGCCTCCCAGCTGCTTGGTCCCCGGGTCCATCGACTCGCGCTTGGCGATCAGCTCGAAATCTCCGCCCTTCCGGATCTCGACGAGAAGCGAATCCGCATGCGCTTTGGCCTTCGCCTTCGCCGCTGCGGAAGCATGCGGAGCGACAACGATCTGTCTGAAGGTGACCGTGGCGGGGCGCTTCTGCAGCTCGGCGCGGCTCCGCTCGAATGCGGCGGTGACTTCCTCATCGGTAACGTTTACCGGCTTCGCCTGCTTCTTCAGCTCGGCAAAAGCCTTCTGCTGCAGCTGCTGCCGGCGATACTGCTCGATCAATCCCTTACGGTATTCCTCGGGACTGCCGAGCCCGGCCTTGCGGAGCTCGTTCCGGTATTCGTCATCGGAGCCGAACTGGGTGCGCGCCGCCTTGATCTGGCGGTCCGCGGCGGCGATGACGTCGGCATCGGCCACCTCCAGTTTCATCTCCTTTGCTTTTTGAACGAGTATTTCTTCGTCAACCAGCTCGCCCAGAATCGTATGGGCGAGTGCGGCCTGACCAGCCGAATCGGGCGGGATCGTCAACCCCTGAGCGCGACGCTGGTTGATCGTTGTAAGTACGTCGCTCCAGAGCAACGTCTGGTCGCCAACGATGGCGGCAACGCGATCGATGGGCAGCGTACCCGGAACGGAAGACGTCGGGGTTACCGGGACCTGTGCCGATAGCACCACGGGCGCGAGACCCATGGCGAGAATGATTTTTCTGATCATACGCATTCCTACCCCAGACGCCTTTCCTGGTTCTATCACTGCTTGCCGCTCGGAGTTGTAGACGAAGCTGCGGGCGGAGACCCGGCGGGATTCAGCGGCACGGCCGTCGCAGGTTGTCCGGCGGTCCGGGCAGAGTCAGCCGAATTGCGGATCTTCGACGCTTCCTGGACGGTGCGATCGAATCCAGCGTCGTTGAAGGAGTATTTGTATTTCGAGCGCAAAACGTTCGAAAGCGGGGTCGGCACCGGAACGAACGGCGCCTTTTCCTGAACCATGCGGCCGAAGTAGTCATCGACGCGGCTCGCAGCGAGCTTCTCGCGATCACCCGTGCTCTTCGCGCTGTCTGACAGGGAGGCCGGCGTCACGCCGAGCTGCGCCCAGGCCGAACGCACGGCGTTGGCGAAACTGGCATGAAGCTGTGCGATCTCCGCTGGATCGACGACCACTTTGGCGCTGTCGGCCTGCTTCAGCACCAGCTCATTCTTCACAAAGTTGCGAACCAGCTGCACGAGCAGTGAATCCGGGGACTGCTTGATCTGATCGAGGACGCGGGCCTGAGGCGGCAGTGTCTCCAGCCATCCGACGAGACGCGAGGTCGTGAACTTTCCGGCGGTGGACGTCGCCAGAACGCTGTTGTCATTCCGGTAGGCGTCGGGGTCGTTGCCGAGTGCGCGAACAGTGGCAACAGCTCCCTTCTTGACTTCGATCTTGCCGTTCTGCTCCAGCTTTGCGAGGTACGTACTTTCGGCGACGGCGACGGTCCTGCTCTTGGAGTAGGTAGCCAGCTGATCCTTCACCTGGTCGTAGGTCGGCCGGCGAATAATGTGGTATCCGAACTGGGTCTGAATGACCGGGGAGATTTCGCCGGGCTTGAGAGCCATGAGCGCCTGCTCGAACTCCGGAACCATCGCGCCGCGCGGAAAGAGGCCGAGTGATCCGTTGGCTTTCGCTGACTGCTGGTCCTGGCTGCTGGCCCTGGCGGCAGCGCCGAAATTCGCCGGCGTCACCCTGGCGCGAATGGCGTCGATTCTCTTTTTCACATCCGCCTTCTGCGCGTCGTTCATTCCCTGGGTGAGAAGGAGAATGTGGTCAGCCCCGAGAATCTGTCCCTGCTCCCATTGACGGCGCGCGGCGGCGGTGTCTTCCGTGCCCCAGGTCTTGGAGACGACGTCGTACCATTTCCGGGCTTTCAGATTGGCGATAGCCGGCCACATTGCCTCGTCGATGTCCTTGGACTCGCTCAGCGAATCGTTGTGAGCTGCGGCGTAGCCGAGCCCCTGATAATCGACCCAGACATTGGCGATGGATTTCGCAATGTCTTTGCGGATAGGCGCCCGTGACTTGCCAAGCATGGTGGCAAGCTTGGCGACGGTCAGCTCCGCTGAACCCGACCGGGCGACCCAGTCGGTGTGGGCGTTAAGTGCGTCCTTCAAACCGGAGCAGGCAGTTACGCTAATAACCGCTGCCGCGGCAACAACGATGATGCGTTTCATGTTTAATGTGCGGTTGGCTGTCAGGTGGGCCGCAGTGTTGTCAGGGCACGGACAAGTCCATCGAGCATCTCAGCTCCTCCAAGACGGGTGAGCTTGAGTGAAAGCGGGTGAGCGCGTCGCACCTCCGCCTGGAACTGTACCTCGTGGAACGCCGCCGAAATACCCTTCATACGGGGCACTGCGTGCTCGCGAAAGGTAATACGGGCTTCGTTTCCGCGCACCAGCACAGACTCTATGTCGGACGCCCCGCCCAGGATGCGTAAGAGCGCCACCGCGAAAAAGTTGCGGGCCGGTTCGGGCAGGACTCCAAACCGGTCGCGCACCTCGGATCGCAGGCCATCGATCTCGAGGATGTCAGTCATGTGAGTGAGTCGACGATAGATATCGAGCTTGGCTTCCTGCGAGTTGATGAACTCGTCGGGGAGGTACGATGGCAAGTCGACTGAGATTTCGGCGGGCTGGAGACGTGGTGCGTCGCCGCCGCGCAGCACACGGGTGACGGTTTCGTCGAGCATCCGCAGGTACATGTCGAATCCGACAGCGTGGACGAAGCCGGACTGCTCAGGGCCGAGCAGGTTGCCGGCGCCGCGGAGCTCGAGGTCCTTGAGCGCGATCTGATACCCGGCGCCAAGCTGGGTGTGGTGCTCGAGGATGGTGAGACGACGGTTGGCGTCCTCGTCGATGGAATCGGGAACCAGCAGGTAGCAGCTGGCGCGTCGATGCGACCGCCCCACTCGGCCTCGCAGCTGATACAGCTGGGCGAGTCCAAAGGTGTCAGCGCGATTCACGAACATCGTATTCGCGTTGGGCACATCGAGACCCGACTCGACGATCATCGTGGAGACGAGGACATCGATCTCGCCGTTGACGAAGCTGCGCATCACCTTCTCGAGCTGGTGTTCGCGCATCTGGCCGTGTCCAACGCCGATGCGCGCTCGCGGCACGACGCGGCGAATGTGGTCCGCCATTCCTTCGATGGTCTCGACCCTGTTATGAACAAAGAAAACCTGTCCGCCGCGATCGAGCTCGCGGGAGATGCCCTCATCGATCAGACCGTCGTCCCAGGGCTCTACGTACGTGAGCACCGGCGACCGGTCGCGTGGCGGCGTCTGCATCAGGGTCATGTCGCGCAGGCCGGCGAGAGAGAGATGGAGCGTGCGCGGAATCGGAGTGGCTGTCAGCGTAAGAACATCGGTGTCGAGTCGGAGCTTCTTCAATCGTTCCTTGTGTTTGACACCGAACCGATGCTCCTCGTCAACGACGATCAGGCCGAGCTGCGAAAAGGCGACGTCGGCGCTCAGGAGGCGGTGCGTCCCAATGACGACGTCGGTCTTCCCTGCCTTGAGGTCGGCGAGGACCGCTTCCTGTTCTTTCGCTGTCTGAAAGCGACTGAGTGTGTCGACCTTCACAGGGAAATCGGCGAGGCGCTCGCTGAAAGTTCGCGCGTGCTGGTCGGCCAGAATCGTCGTCGGAACGAGGACTACAACCTGCCTGCCCGATTGAACGGCCTTGAAGGCGGCTCGGACCGCGATCTCGGTTTTACCATAGCCGACATCGCCGACGAGCAACCGGTCCATCGGACGCGGCCGCTCCATATCTCCCTTCACGTCCGTGGTCGCGGTGCGCTGATCGGGGGTGTCTTCGAACAGGAAAGAGGATTCCAGCTGCCGCTGCCACACCGTGTCGGGCAGATGCGGGGTCCTCGTCGCGACTTTCCTCCGCGCATAAAGGTCGAGCAGCTCCACGGTCATTTCCTGAATCGCCGCGCGAGTCTTGTCGCGCTGCGACGCCCATCGCTTGCCGCCGAGCGAGTGGAGCCGCGGAGGAGGAGCCTCGGAGCTGATGTCGTCCGCGGAGCGATAGCGCTCGATTTGATCGATGCGATACAGCGGAACGTTGAGTCGATCGCCGCCCTCGTACTCGATCACGGCAACTTCGACTGTGCTCTCGCGGAAGAAAATCTTTTCCATCCCGCGATAGATGCCGACACCGTGCTCGAGATGGACGACGTAATCACCAGGCTTGAGCGCGGTGAGGCTTTCCAGAGCGCTGCCCGTTGCATATCGGCGGGCGCGGCGGAAACGCCGCTCGCGCCGGAAGATTTCGTGATCGGTGAGGACACGGTAGCCCGCGAAGTCACCGCGGGGCGGGACGACGAAGCCGCCGTCCAGAACTCCGATCGCCAGGCTCGCCGGCGAAACGCGATCGTCATTCAGCAACTCGTCGAGGCGCTCGGCCTGTCCGGCGTTGTCGCAAAGGATCATCGTCGGAATGCCGTCAGAGACGATCAGCTTGAGGCGCTTTATGTCGCGCTGAATTTCCTCGGGCTCTCGGAAGGGGAAGACGAGCGCGGCATTCTCGCCCGAGAGATCGATCGTTCCGTAAGAAGTGATGGCGCGAAGAGCTTCGTCAGGCGACTCGAAGAGCTCATCGCGCCGCGGCGTGTCTTCACCCCGCCGCCGGGCGAGGTCGATGTGGTGCTGTGCCTCGGTCCAGGTGCGTTCGAGCTCGGGTTTGATATGAGTGCCACGGGGGACGACGAGCAACGTGTCGGGCGGAAAGAGCGCGCGTATCGACGATCGCGCGGGGTCGACGTCGCCGGTGGCAATCTGGCCATCTACAGGGAGGATCAGCGCCAGCTCCGCGTCGCGGGTTGAACGCTGCGTGATCAGGTCGAAGTGCCGGAGCTCGGAAATTTCATCGCCCCAGAACTCGAGGCGGACCGGCTCGGCCATCCCGAAGCTGTAGATGTCGAAGATTCCGCCGCGAACGCTGAATTGGGCGACGTCTTCGACCATGGGTACCCGCTCGAAGCCGATGGATTCGAGATGTGAGGCGAGCTGCTCCGGGCGGCGAGTGTCCCCTTTTCGGAGCTCCAGGCGGGCGGAGGCGAGGGCGCGCGGCAACTGGGTTCGTTCGAGCAGTGCGCGGGTGGTGGTGATGACGATACGCAGTCCGCCGCTGCCAATCCGTTCCAGAGTCTCTACCCGCTCTCCGGCGATCTCAGCGTGGGCTTCCGCCTCGCCAAAGCTTTCCCGTGGCGGGTAGAAGGCCACCTCACTTTCCTCCACGAGCGTCGAGAGATCGGCGAGCCAGCGCTCGGCGCCGCCGACATCATCGCTGACGACCACGAAGATTCGTCCCGGAAGATTTCGGGCAAGCGCTGCGAGAAGGACGGCGTCGGATGATCCGTGGAGGCCCGCGACGACGCATCGGTCGCCCGGAGCGGGCGCGTGCCCGCGGAGCTCGGTGAATTCCCCGAGGGATTCGACGATCGACAGCAGTTGCGGGAGGGCCATGGCGCAAGGTAAAACGACCCATGGCCAGCAGGTAGGCGGCCGAAAACGTAGTGTTTGTACGCACTCGGGCTTGACCGTTGCGACTACATACGAACAAATTGTATACAACCTTGGGAGGCCGAGATGCGAGCTCTGAGATTGTGGTCGGCATTGGGCGCTGTTGCAGTGATGCTTTGCGCGTTCGCCAACGTCTCGGGATCGCAGCAGCGCGCGCACCGCGGGCCCCCGGGGATCCGGATTTATTCGTCCAGCGGCACCGACGTCATCAACACGTCGACCTACGTCACCCCACAGATCGAGCTGTCCGAGAACGCGTACGTCTTCTCGGTGGCGATGGATCTCGACGGCCAGATCCAGGTCCTGCATCCGGATTTCCCCGGCCTGTCGGTGAAGGTTTCCGCGCACAGGCAGCTGCACCTGCCGAAC
This sequence comes from Gemmatimonadaceae bacterium, assembly GCA_036514115.1. Classification (GTDB taxonomy): domain Bacteria; phylum Gemmatimonadota; class Gemmatimonadetes; order Gemmatimonadales; family Gemmatimonadaceae; genus UBA4720. The sequence goes on along the minus strand of DATBXT010000084.1, from coordinate 1,993 downwards.
TTCTTCGCCGGATTCAATCAGCACTCCTACGACGGTTACTCAGGCGATTTCCAGCACTACACTCAGGGCGGATGGGGCGACACGCGCGGCGTGGCCATCGCGCTTGCCTCGCGCGCGCCGTTCAATCTCGAGCGGATCGAACGCGGCGGCGATTGGGACATCGCCGCGCTCAGACGCCTGCTCGAGAACCGCGCACCTGAGGACGCGGCGTACGCGCTGGCGAGTTATATAGGCGCCGAAGGCGAACCGATTGGCCACGACTACATGCATTTTGCCGGCGGCCAGTCGAATGCGTACGCGTACAACGATTACTCGTATAACGACTACGCGTACTATACCTCGCCTTGCGACTCGTACTACGGTTACTACTTCGTTCCCGGTCAGGGATACGCACTTCTCAGAGAGCTGAATACGAGCGGGCGCGGGCGCGTCGGCGGCCAGCAAGCAAAGGTCGTCGGATACGACGTTTGCGGCGTTCCGATCATTTCATTCGGACCAGTCGCCGCTCAGGGTCATTTTCCGCTGCCCGGGCAGCCGCGGTCGACAGGCGACACGACGGTGTTCCCGAAGGCTCGCATGCCGCGCGGCATACCTCGTCACCCGCCGCAGTCGAGCGCGATGGGTTCGGCCGAAGGGGCCTTCCCCACCAATCGGAGCGGTCTGCCGCAGCTGGGAGACGTCACCATTACCGCGCCCAAGGGTCGTCGCTCCGAGCCCGGTCAGATCCTCAATGGCTACGGCGCGCAACCGGTGCTCATGCCTGCGCCTGAAGGCCGCATGCCCGTCGATCGATCGTATGGCGGCGGCAGCGTGACCGCAGCGAGTGGCGGGCAACCGCTGCGCGAGGCTCGGCCTGAGCCGCGAGTGGAGTCGCCGCCCCCGAGTCGCTCACCGGAGCCGCGCGCGGCTCCGGCCCCTGTCGTTCACGAACATCCGGCACCACCGCCACCGCGGGTCGATCCCGCGACGACGAAAGCGGAGCCGCTTCGTGCTCCTCCGCAAAGCCGGCAGTAGCGCAGAGCAGTATCGCAGACACGATGACGAAAGAGGGCCGCGAAGCGCGGTCCTCTTTTCTTTTTTCGGCGAGGGGAAAACCCCCTGACGGTTATATTTCGGCGTCCTGCCGCCGCATCCCGCAAAACCCAGAGATACCACTTGAAGCTCGATCACATTCGCAACTTCTGTATTGTCGCGCACATCGACCACGGTAAGTCGACGCTGGCCGATCGCCTGATCGAGGCAACGGGGATGCTGCAGAAGCGGGAGATGAAGGCGCAGGTCCTGGATACGCTCGATCTCGAGCGCGAGCGGGGAATCACCATCAAGCTGAATGCGGTCCGGATGACCTACGTGGCAGCCGATGGCCAGGAGTACGAGCTCAACCTCATCGATACGCCAGGTCACGTCGATTTCACCTACGAAGTTTCGCGCTCGCTCGCCGCCTGCGAGGGCGCAATTCTGGTCGTCGACGCTTCTCAGGGAATCGAAGCGCAAACGCTTTCGAACTTGTTTCTGGCGATGGACGCGGGGCTCGAGATCATCCCCATCCTGAACAAGATCGATCTTCCCGGTGCCGAGCCCGAGAAGCGCCGAAAAGAAGTTGCCGATCTCCTCGGCATCGAGGAGAGCGCAATCCTCCTCGTCAGTGCCAAGGAAGGCATCGGCATCAGTGAGCTGCTGGAAGAAGTCGTGCGGAAGGTGCCGCCGCCTGAAGGTGACGAGAACGCTCCACTGCGTGCGCTGATCTACGACTCCTACTACGACAAGTATCGCGGCGCGATTCCGAGTGTGCGCGTCGTGGATGGCGTAATTCAGAAGGGCACGCATATAACCTTCGGCGCCAGCGAGTCCGTCTACGAGGTCGACGAGGTCGGCTATAACCAGCTGCGTCAGGTATCGACGGAGCGGCTCGGACCCGGCGAAGTCGGATACGTCGTCGCCAGCGTTCGATCCGTGAGCGAGACGCGCGCGGGCGACACGATCTTCGATGCCG
>DATBXT010000083.1:0-10757 GCA_036514115.1 Gemmatimonadaceae bacterium | reverse complement strand
CCACGGCCGCGCCCGCCTCGGCGAAGGCCCTCGCAGTGGCGAGCCCCATGCCGGAGGCGGCGCCAGTGACGAGGGCGACCTTGCCGGTGAAGTTGAGCCAATCGTTCATCGTGCTTTCCTCTTTTTCTCCACAAGCGTTATGCCGTGAGCAAAGCCGTGCCGGTTCCATAGCCCATCGCATCAGGAGGCGCAACGCAGCTACGGCAGCAGCAGCACCTTGATCGCGCGGCGCTCGTCCATCGCGCGGTAGCCTTCGGCCACCTGATCAAGCGGCAGCGAGAGGTCGAAGACTTTGCCGGGATTGATCTTTCCTTTCCATACACGGTCGATGAGATCAGGCAGATAGCGACGGACGGGCGCCGGTCCGCCCATCAAATGGACGTGGGCGAAAAACAACTCGTCGCCATCGAGTGACACACCGTGAGGAACGCCGACATAACCGACTGAGCCGCCCACGCGCGCAGCATTGATTGCCTGCATCATCGCCTCCTGCGTTCCCACGCACTCCAGCACCGAGTCGACGCCTATCCCCTTGGTGAGCTCCATGATTCGCTCGACGCCTTCGTCGCCGCGCTCGGTGACGATGTCGGTTGCACCGTATTCGCGCGCGAGCTTCTGCCGATCGGGGTGGCGACTCATGGCAATGATGCGTTCCGCACCCATCTCCTTCGCGGAGAGAACGCCGAGCAATCCGACGGCACCATCGCCGACGACGGCGACCGTTGATCCTGTTCTCACGTTCGCGGCCTCGGCGGCGAACCAACCGGTGCCCAGCACATCAGAGATGGTGAGTAAGCTCGGGATCATGTCGCGCTCGGGCATGCCCGGTGTCGCGACCAGCGTCCCATCTGCCATCGGCACGCGGAAGAAGGGCGCCTGCGCACCACTGGCGAACTCGCGATTCATACACCCGGAGGGATAGCCGTAACGACAGTTGGGGCAGGTGTTGTCGGAGAAGACGAACGAGCCGATCACGAACTGGCCGCGCTTGATTGTCTTAACTGCGCTGCCCAGCTCTTCGACGATGCCGACGTACTCATGGCCCATTGGCGTCGGCTTCCCGATTGGCTGAATGCCGCGGTACGGCCAGAGATCGGAGCCGCAGACGCACGCCGCCGAGATGCGGAGGATCGCATCCGTTGGCTCGACGATTGTTGGATCGGGTCGTTGCTCAAAACGAACATCGCGGGGGCCATAAAGAACGGTTGCTTTCATTCGGTCCTCTCATACTGTTCGTCGGTAACTTTCTCCATCCAATCCACCGGCTTACCATCCAAAGCTTCCTGGATCGCGATGTGGGTCATTGCCATCGTCGGCGACGCGCCGTGCCAATGCTTTTCGCCGGGCGCGAACCAAACCACGTCGCCAGGTCGGATTTCCTGGATGGCTTCGCCTTCGCGTTGAGCTCGACCGAGCCCGGCGGTAACAAGGAGCGTTTGCCCCAGTGGGTGGGTGTGCCAGGCGGTGCGCGCACCCGGCTCGAAGGTGACAGCCGCACCCGCCACTCGAGCCGGCTGAGGTGCCTGAAAGAGTGCGTCGATGCGGACCGTGCCGGTGAACCAGTCGGCTGGCCCCTTTGCTGAAGGTGTTGATCCTACACGTTTGATTTCCATCTGTGCGCCTCCCGCGAGGAAGCAGGTGCACGCGCATCAATGGGGCCGCTCGAGTGATTTCACTCGGCCTGACCGCGCTGGTGCGGTGCGCGTTTTGCCCGGCCCACTTAGTTTTCTGGCGGCCGAATTCCCTGAAGCGAAAACAATTTCAATAATCCAATAATGTTTTCAGGCGCCCACCTCCATCTGCTGGTCAACCACGCGCCGATATTCGGCGCGTTGTTCGCATTCGCTCTTCTGGTCGCGTCCTTTTTCGCCGCGCCGGACGTCTTGAGACGCACTGCTTTCGTGGTACTCATCGCGACCGCGATCGCTGGCGTCGTGGCCAACAAGAGTGGCGACGCAGCCGAAGATGCGATCCGCGGAATGCCCGGGGTGAAACGAGAGGTTATCCACGCGCACGAAGAGATGGGGGACAAGGCATACCTGCTCGCCGGCGCACTCGGGGTGTTGGCTCTGGCCGGACTCGTGCGCTGGCGCCGGCGCCCCATTCCCGCGGGCGCAACGATTGCCGCAACGCTCGCCACAGCGTTCGTCGGAGGGGCGATGCTTTACACTGGCCTGCTCGGCGGTCGCATCCGTCACACCGAGGTGCGACCTGGCGCTACCAAGGCGGACGCGTTGATAATCGAGCCGCCGCGGCAGCGGCCGCCGGGTGCGCCCGAGCCCGAGGGTCAGTAGCTTCAGCCGCACCGGAGGCCGAAAATGGCGACTGTGTCCGTCCGCTACTGCTCTTATTGAATCTCGGGTCTATACGCTGTCCGTGCGGCAGCGAAGATCAAGCGGGATCTGGGTATCGAAGTGGAACTCGTCAAAGGGCACTACGGCGAGTACACCGTGTTCGTCGATGACCAGATGGTAATCGACGGCGGACCCCTGACCGCTCTTGGAGTAGTGCCAGCCAGCGAAAAGGTCGTCGACGCGGTTCGTGCCGCACTCGTCACCGCGCAAGCTCCGCAACGCCGAGCGTGAAACCGCTGCAACTGGAAACGCCGGCATGATGTGACGCTGCTCATCGTCGGCGCGCTCCAGGCGGTCATCGGCCTGATCATCTACATAAACAGGTTCTCGGTCCACGGCTGAGGCCGATGCCCGGATGGGGTCGCAGGCGGATTTTCTACCGTTCAAACCATCCGTAGCCGCGGGTGATCCAATTGCAGGGGCCGTCTGCCGCCCATCACCCTGCTCTGGAGCTCCAATGTCGCAACTGATCCGAATCCCAGCCCTGCATCTCACCCGACGGCTTTCGCTCGCATTGTTCGCGGTGCTTGCGGCGTCGCTTTCGACAACGGCGGTAGCGCAGAGCGGCGACCGGGGTACGTGGCGCATTTATGCCGACCGGTCGCGGGACCGCGTTCAGCTCTCCTTCGAGGAATACGAGAGCGGAGGCCGCCGGCACGGTCAGACTTCCTACGGCGTGCGCCCATCGGAATTGAGCGGCCTCAGCCAATCGCAGCTCTCGTCGTACAACGGCCCCGTGAAATTCCAGCTGGTGCGTGATGCGGGCACCTTCAACTTCGAGGGAGAGATGCGGAGCGGTCAGGGCACCGGCTTCTACACCTTCTCGCCTGATCCGCGTTTCTCGCAGCAGCTCGCGTCCCGCGGATACGAGCGTCCCACGGCCGATCAGCAATTCTGGCTGGCGATGCACAACGTCGGCTACGCGATGCTCGACGAGCTTCGCACCCAGGGATACGACCGGCCGTCGACGAGCCAGCTCGTTGTGATGGGGATGCACGGCGCCAATCTCGAGTACATGAGATCGCTCAGCGGCGCCGGATATCGCGTCGGCAATACGCACCGGCTCGTGACCCTTCGCGACCATGGAGTCGACGACGACTTCATCACCGGCCTGGCTGGCGCGGGATACAAGAATCTTTCGCTCGATGATCTGCAGGAGCTCCGCGATCACGGCGTGAATCCCGGGTTCATCGATTCGCTCAAAGAGTTGGGTTACACCAACCTGACCACCGACCAGCTGCTGGAGGCACGCGATCACGGCGTCACCGAGGCATTCATCGAAGATTTCCGGGAGCTGGGCTACAAGGATCTGAGCATCCGGGACTTCGTCCGGCTCCGCGATCACGGCGTCACCTCGGGATTTGGCCGCAACCAGCGGTCATCCGACGGGCGTCTCGCGAGTGTAGAGGACCTGATCCGCCGGCGCGACCGCGGCGATTACTAGCGCTCAACCCTTTTTCAGCGTTCTGCATCCAATGTTCAAGACTCTCACCGGACACCCGCCCATGCTCCGTTCTCTTGCTTCTGTTTTCTCTATTTCAATGATTGCCATCGCCACGGTTGGCACCGCTCAGACCACTGCGCGCGCCGACCAGTGGCGCGACAGGTGTGAGCGCGACTGGAACAACGGCCGCGGCCGTTTCTGTGAAGTGCGCACCTACACCGTGTCTCCTTCAGCAACTCTCTCGGTTGATGGCGGCGACAACGGTGGCGTAGCGTTCTTCGGCTCCGACCGTCGTGACGTGCAGATCGAGGCGCGCATCCAGGCGAGCGCCGACGACGATGCGGAGGCGAAGGCGATCGCCGGCCAGATCCGTATCCTCACCGACGGCGGACGCATCCGCTCGGAAGGTCCAGAGCTGCATGGACACTCTTCCTGGTCGGTGAGCTACGAGGTGCATGTCCCGACCCAGTCGAACCTCGAGGCGACGACGCAGAATGGCGGGATCTCTGCCGAGGATGTGAAGGGTCAGATGACCTTCGAGGGGACGAACGGTGGTATCCGTCTAACCGACGTTGGGGGCAACATTCGCGCGCACACCACCAACGGCGGCGTAGTGGCAAATCTTTCCGGGACGACCTGGCAGGGTCAGGGTCTCGATCTTCGCACGACCAACGGCGGCGCCACGGTTTACGTGCCGCGCGGCTACAACGCGTCGCTCGAGACGGGAACGACGAACGGAAGCATGCGCGTCGACTTTCCTATCACTGTCAGCGGCTCGCTCAATCGCCACATCTCGACCCAGCTCGGATCAGGCGGACCGACAGTTCGCGTCGTGACTACGAATGGCGGAGTGCACATAGCGGAGAGGTAGGCGCACGACCGACCGGGCATGCATTTGGCATTTCTGGCAATGCATGAAAACGACGCGTTGGATACATATGCCCGTGGTGCTGCTGGTGGTCTCGCTTGCGAGCGGTGGCTGCAGTATCTGCGGGCCGGACCAGCATGCAATCACGACGGCTTCGCCCAACAATCTCATCCTGGACGACGGGTCCGGATCGAGACAGGTGCAGTATGTGAACACACGCCTCACCGAGCCGCCGGCGACGCACGATCAATTTCAGTTCACCTTCAATACACTCGAGGGCCAGGCCAACGGTGAAGGAGTGGCGCTCTCGTTCAACGGAACCGATGCCGGCACCATGGAGACCGTTACGCTCGTCCTCGCCTTGCCGGTCGCTCTGAGGCAGGGAGACAACTACGCCATCGGATCGACGTTCAGCGTCGAGGTGGGCTCCGCGTCAGAGACCGGCTTCTGGGGACAGCACGATCTGGTGCAATCGAACAAGGCCGATGTCGCGTTCGTCATCGCGAAGTACACCTTCCCGCCCCCCGAATATGCCGTGCAGTTCCGTGCTGTCTCATCGAGCGGGACGGTTCACGTAGTGAGTCGCACGGCGGGGCACGTTGAGCTGGCGTTGAATCTGAGCTTCACCGATGCGAACGGGAATGTGAGAACGCTGACCGGGAACGCCCAGGCAGATACCGAGAAGCGAGCGGCGTTGTGTAATTAGGGGAGCCTGAGGCGGTGGTCACGTAGACCTGACCGTCCGCCTTCCGCCTTACTTCAGCCCGTACACCACCACGCGATTCGAGAACGTCGGCAGGTACACGTGGCCGTTGGCGATGGTCGGGGACGCGAACTTCGCGTAGGTCCCTGCCCCGTCGCGCGGATTCTGCTGGTTGTTCCACAGCTCTCTTCTCACATCGTTCGCGTCGAACGCCCTCAACACACCGGGCGTCACATCGTGCTCGGCGTCGCCGCTGAACGCGTGCGAGGCCCACAGAATTCCGGTGCCTGGCTGCGATCCGTTCGACGACACGGACAACACAGCCCCGCTCTGCCCAGTGGGTCCGGCTACACCTGAAACGATCTCGCTCTGGATGCTCAGCAGGTTCGCGGCGCGATCGAACGGGATCGCGCGCAACGGATCGTTCTCCGACCACACGTACACGAATTCCTTCGAGCTTCCCTTATAGTAGGCCGCCTGACAATGCATGTTGGCGTCGTTGCGGCCGAGCGGGATGGTCTGCTGAACGTGGTTGAACGACGACTGGTATCCACCCATGGCGTCCTTGTTCAGCAGGTACAGCGTCGCGTCCTTCGAGCCAGTCAAATACAGTGTCGAATTGGGAATCAGCAGCGCACCCATTCCACCGTAATCGAGATCGTACTGGTTGAGTAGCTCGAAGTTGCTGGGCGTGAAATAACTCGCGACTCGAAGCGTCGAGCCACTCGGGGAAAGCTTGAGCGCGCTCGACCCACGGTTCACGGGATTGGCGGGATCACCGGCGTCACCGACGGTGCCGTTGCCCGTGACGACGTAGAGATCGCCCTGCGCATCGGCGGCCATTCCCATTCCGCTCTCCCACAACCCGCCTGCGTACCCGTTGGGCGTGTCGTTGTAGACGAGCTTCTGCTGCAAGGTCGATGCGTCGTAGCCGAGGATCCAGCCGTGGTACGGCCCCCAATCGCAATGCGACGAAAAACTCACGTAGACGGTGCCGTTGACCAGCGTCAGTCCCTGACGCTGGTTCTGCCGCTGCGCGTCGAAGGTGATCACGCCGTTGACGTTCCCGTCCCCATTTCCTGCGTAGGTAGCGGCGATTTGCATCGGACCGGCAGCGGATTCGGCGCCGTCGGTCACGCCGACTGCGTGGAGGTGCTGAACGTACGATGTGCCGTTGGTGCTGCGCGCCACGAAATACATTCGGCCTGCCGCGCCATCGATCACAGGGGTGCCAACGATTCCGATGTTGCCGCTGAAATCGGAGTAGCCGCCTCCGCACGCGCCCGTCATGTCGGATCGTGACGGCGGCCGCATGCCCGGCGCAGTGAAATTCTTCTGCCAGTAGAGAGTGCCGTTGTCGCCATCGAAAGCGTAGAGCGTGTTGTTGACCGTGGCGACGATAACGATGTTGTGGTACGTATCTCCGATCAGCGCGTGACCGACAACCAAAGGCTGGGCGTAGATCTGATCGTCCACTGGCACGGAGAACAGTGCGCCGAATTGCTGAACGTTGACGTTGGCAGTTGTGAGCGCCGTCTCGTTGTCGTTCAATCCTGAGCGCGAGTTGTCATTGTGCTGGGTCAGCACGGACGCCGACTGCGCTCCCGGAGGCGGTGGGGGTGGAGGATTCGCCCCGTCGCTCGGCGCCTGGCTATCCTTGCAGCTGACCAGGACCAGCATGACCGGAGCAGCCAGCTTCGAGAGTCGCACCAGTATTCTCACGCGACGATTTTCAGCTGACGCTGAATTTCCTCGAGCGGAACGCCCTTGGTTTCAGGCACCATGGTGCGCACCCAAATGAGCTGCAGCATCATCATCGCGCAGAAGAACAGGAAGATGTAGCCGGGCTTGAATGCACTCACTACCCCCGGAAACACCGTCGTGATCAGAGCAGCGAAAACCCAATGCGTCGCGCTTCCCAGCGACTGGCCGGTCGCGCGAAACTGGTTGGGGAAGATCTCAGAGATCAGTACCCAGATTACCGTCCCCTGCCCAACCGCGTGCGCGGCGATGAAAGCGAAGATGCAAAGCGGCACGATCGAGAAGTGGCCGCTGAAGAACGCCCACGCGCAGGCGCCCAGCGATGCGATGTAGCCGTACGACCCGATGGTGAGCAGCGTCCGACGTCCGAGCCGGTCGATGAGCCAAAGACCCACGAAGGTGAATACGAGATTGGTGATGCCGATTCCGATCGACTGCAGCAGTGCCGCTTTTGCGCCCAGTCCGGTGAGCTCGAAGATGCGCGGCGCGAAATATAGAATGGCGTTGATTCCGGACATCTGATTGAAGAACGCGACCAGGAACGCCAGCATGATCGGGATGCGCAGTCGCATCGACCAGAATCCACGCGCGCTCCTCTGCTGCGAGGACGCGGTCACGATTTCATCGGCCGTCGACTCAAGCTGCGACGCCGTGGCGTCTGGCTCGATGAGCGCCAGGACCTTGAGGCCCTTCTGCCGATCGCCCTTCCTCGTGAGAAGCCAGCGCGGGCTCTCGGGAATGGTGAAGCACATCGCCGTATAGATCAGCGAAGGAATCGCGGCCACGCCGAGCATCCAGCGCCAGGCGTCATCGCCAATTCCCGCCAGCAGCGCGTTCGACAGGTACGCGATGACGATGCCGAGGACGATGTTGAACTGGAACATCCCGGCGAGTTTGCCGCGATGTGCGGGCGGAGCGATCTCCGAGATGTACATCGGCGCCACCACGGTCGATACGCCGATACCCAATCCGCCAATGAACCGCGCGGCGATGAATATTCCCACGTTCCACGCGAAGGCGCAGCCCAACGCAGACGCGACGTACAGCACTCCAACCCAGAGCAGCGTCGCGCGGCGGCCGAAACGATCAGCGGGCCAGCCGCCGATGAGTGAGCCGAGTACTGTCCCGTAGAGCGCGGCACCCATCGCCACGCCGTGCACCGCGGGGCTCAATGCCCACAGCGCCTGGATCGTCTGCTCGGCGCCGGAGATGACGACGGTGTCGAAGCCGAAGAGGAAGCCGGCGAGCGCCGAGGTGAGCGACCAGTAGAAGAGACGGCGGTTCACCCGGAGAAATTACGTCCAAAGGAGCGGACGTGGAGGTCTGCCGATCAACCATGTTTCCCTCTCATGTGTCTTTGTAATAGGTTCAGGACGGAGCAATACCAGAGGACCGATGACACAGAGTTTGCGCATCGCGGCCCTTATCACGGGCCTGTTACTCGTCGGATGCTCGAAAGAGGATTCGCGGCTTCGAGCTGCGACCCCGCCGCCTCCGCCGGCCAGCGGGGGAGGCCCGGACACGACGCTGACGGCGACGGATAGCGCGCGTCTCGCATCGACGGGCATCGGTGTCTGGCGCGGAACGTCGACGTGCACGAAACGGCCTTCCGCCTGTCACGATGAGATCGTGGTCTACAGAATCACGCGCACTACGGCCGACAGTCTGTCGATGGATGCCCGCAAGATCGTGAACGGGCAGGAGGAAGAGATGGGTGTGATCGCCTGTGACCCGACCTCCGGCCCTCGCATCACCTGCAGGATGCCGAACGGGACGTGGCACTTCACGGTTCGCGGCGATAGCCTGGTCGGAGATCTGAGGCTTCCCGACGCCACCCAGTTTCGCGACATACGGACCGTTCGCTCGCACTAGGCAGGCAACCTTCCATACCGTTGAAGCATCAAATCCACTGAATCGGGATTCAAGTCATGGTGGCAACGGAGAATTCAATGACCCGTCGACTCGGCATCGGTCTGCTCGTGCTTGGGATTGCAACGACATCTGCGTGTCCCGCCCAACAGGGAGATACAAGATTGAGTGCCGGCTCGCGTCAGACCTTGATCGACTCCATCGGCAGCGCCCTCAAAGGGAGATACGTCTTCCCCGACGTTGCGGCGAAGATGGAGGCGGACCTGCGAGCGCGAGCCAAACGAGGCGAGTACGATGCAGTCACCGATGCGTCGTCGTTCGCGCCGATACTGACCAGGGATCTCCAGTCGGTGAGTCACGATAAGCACGTGCGGGTACGCGTCGGCGGACCCGGTCCCGGCGGTGGACCCGCGGGTCGCGTCGATGGGCCGACGGGAGCGTTCGGACGCACTGAACGCCTGGCGGGCGATGTCGCCTACGTCGAGATACTCAGTTTCGGATTTGGGCCCGAGGAGATTCGCGACGAGACGAGCCGCGTCATGGGTGAGGCCGCTGATGCGAAAGCGCTGATCCTCGATCTGCGAAAGAATGGTGGCGGATCGCCTTTCGCGGTCGCACTTGTCGCGAGCTACGTGTTCGGGGAGAAGCCGGTGCTCCTCAATTCGCTTTATTTTCGACCTGCCAACCGCACGGATGATTTTTACACGGACCCGGGGGTGAGCGGAAAGAAGTTCGGCGCCGGCAAACCTGTCTACGTGCTCACGAGCTCGCGCACTTTTTCGGGCGCCGAGGAATTTGCGTATGATCTGCAGACCCAGAAGCGCGCCACTATCGTGGGCGAGACAACAGGTGGCGGCGCGAATCCGGGTGGCCCAGTCCGGTTGCCGTATGATCTGACTCTCTTCGTTCCAACTGGCCGCGCGATCAATCCGGTCACCAGGACCAACTGGGAAGGTGTGGGTGTGAAGCCGGATGTCGCGGTCAGCGCGGATTCGGCGCTCGACGTTGCGCACGGCCTGGCAGTCAAAGGAACGACAAAGTAAATCCGAATCAGCGCTGGTACATCGCGAACGACTTGGTCATGTCGTACATCTTTCGCGACGCCGCTGCCTGACAAACCTCGCGGCGCCAATCTGTCAGCGGGGCACATCGCTCGGCGGCCACCGTCGGCGTGAACTTGCCCAGGCGCTCCATCGCTCCCTCGACGCACACCGTCTGATCGTCGCGACTCCCGAATCCGCACGCATTCGCAACTGTCAGCTGACCCAGGGCGATTTTTCCGACCAGCGCGTTGCCGATTCCGTGAAAGCAGCCCAGTCGGTATTTGCCCTTGAGTGTAGCGCACTGGCGTTCGAGCGTCTCGAGCTTGCCGCCATTCGAGTCCAGCCAGCGGAGGGTGTTGGTCATCACGTACCGGAAGCACGCCGCCGGGTACGGCGCGGAGTCGCACGGATATAGACCACCGTGAACCGGATAATCAGTCGGAGTGCGGACGAGCCGGTACTCCATGTACGCCCCGGTCGCGCAATAGTAGCGGAGCGCGTAGCTCGGGAATCGCTCACAGAGGCTGATGCCCGCCGGGATATCGTATTTCGACAGGAACATCACCGCGTGCCCGACACCGTGTGCACAATCTCCCGGGCTGTACATGCTCGTCATCGCCTGATTGTCGCAGAATGTCGGAATGCGTCCGGCGATATCCGCGGTGGTGAGCTGCGCCGAATGCTGGTGCGCCTGTCCATCCATCGACGCCATCGA
>DATBXT010000082.1:0-2000 GCA_036514115.1 Gemmatimonadaceae bacterium | reverse complement strand
TTGCGGAATGGTGTATCTGGTCCATTTCACCGGTTGCGCCGAGACTGTCGAGACGGAGGCAGCGAGTGCCAATGCGAGTGCCACCAGGGTCGTTTTCATCGCATTTCCTCCGGCGATCAGCGGAGAAAAAGCGTCCCGGGCCTATTTAGCCCGTCCTATTCGTGAGAGTGCGGTTTTCAGGTCCGATTGATGCGGCAGCACATCTGCGCTGACGAGGCGCACAGGATTGCGTTCGGCATTTCACCGCCTGACGACCCGTACTTTGCAACGCGCTTGAGGGATGGGTTGGGCGAACGGGGCGCACGCCCCGCCGGTCAAGGACCGAGCGGCAACAGCGCGCCTGGCAAGCAGCGGATCAGGTCGGCTTCGGGACATGCCGCGGCGAACGCAAGGCGAATGCGGCTCGCGGTCTCGACGACCCGGGCGGCGATTTTCAAGAGACGAAGACGCAGCGTCGCGAACTCGGCAGTGGCCAATTCCCGGACTTTGGGAATGGCGTCGCGCACGGTCAGCATCAGCCAATAAGCGGCCGTATGGAGCACGAGACGGACCTGGTTGGCTAGCGCCGAACGGCAACTGGTGCGATCGGAGGCGAGCTGCGTCTTATGCAGCTTGATCAGATTCTCGGCTTGGCCGCGCGCGCAATACAGGCTGTCGTAGATCCACTCGGCCGAGCCGACATCGAGGCTGGTGACGACGAAGCGGATGTCGAGACCGAGCATTGTCGCCTCAATACGGGCGACGGTGCGACGTTCGTGATCCCAGGACTTTGCCTTGTGGCGCGTCTCGGTATAGCCGCGCAGAATAGGCAGGTTCTCGATGGCGCGTCGCGTGCGGATGTCGTCAGCGACCTCGTCGACTTTTCTGGCGAGAGGCTTGGTACCGGACAGACCGAAGATGTAGTCGATGCCGTTGTCCTCGCACCACGTCATCGCCTCCGGCCGAGCATAGTGCCCGTCGCCACGGAACGTAATTCGCGTCTTGTGCCATCGCGTGCGGATGTGCCGTACCAGGCGTCGAAGATGGGCACGCACCTCGACGCCGCCCGGCGTCTTGCCGGGCCGCAGCACGACCGCCACGGGCCGGCTCTTCTCCGTGTCATAGACGTGGATCGGCAGGAAGCAGCGTTCGTCATAATGAGCGTTGAACAGCGAGAGCTGCTGATGGCCGTGGACGACATCGCAGGTATCGTCGATGTCGAGCGTGACGGATGCCGGCTCGCACGGGTAGCTATCCATCCATGCGTCGACCAAAGTGTAGGTCAGGCGGATCACGTCGCGCAGGCGCGGAGCATTCTCCAGCCGCGACAGCGTCGGTTGCGAACACAGATCGCGACCGGTGTCCGGCAGCCGTCCGCAGGCCAACTTGAATGCAGGATCAGACCGCAGATGATCGAGGTCGTCGGCGTCCTCGTAGCCGCAGCAGATCGCGAACATGCGGGCGCGGAACATATCGACAAGGCTGTGCACGACCCGCGTCGGATCGCGCCGATCCGGGAACACCCGGGCCAAATTGTCGGCCAAACCGAGACGCCGCTCGGCCATCGCCAGAAGCATCACGCCCCCGTTCGAGGTCAGCCGCCCACCATCGAAGGCTGCTGTGACTTTCTTGGCTTGAACGGCTGGAAACGAGAATGGCAGAATCGTATCATCGGTCATGGCGGGCGTGGCGTTCGCGGTTGAAGGTGATGGGGTTGGCTTCGCAACCGAATCCTACGCCGCATCAGCTCTTTACACCACGCTCGCCAGCCTCTCAGGCGCCCTCTGGCGAATAAGATGGGTTAGCCTTGCCACTCTTGAGCCCTATGGTCGGATCCTCATCTGGCTCAATGTGTTCCTCATCGATCATCCAGCCGATCATGTGGCGTAGCGCCGACAACAGATTACCGGCCTGAACCGGCGTGCGCGCCTTCAGCTCCTCGCGCAGAACCCTGCGAGTCAGCGCCGCAAACGATCGCTCGCCGTTGTCACAGAGCAGCGACTCTATTAGCCCAGTCCGCG
>DATBXT010000081.1:0-52414 GCA_036514115.1 Gemmatimonadaceae bacterium | reverse complement strand
CATCGCGCGGTCGTGGCTCACCAACAGAATCGTACCTTCATATTCTGACAGTGCGTCCTCGAGAGCCTCGACCGACTCGATGTCGAGGTGGTTTGTAGGCTCGTCGAGCAGGAGGAAATTCGCGCGCGTCAGCACCATCATCGAAAGAGCCACGCGTGCTTGCTCACCGCCAGACATATTATCCGCGCGCCGTTGGGCCTCTTCGCCGGAAAAACCGAACTTCGCCAGGTGTCCGTGAACCTGCCTGCGCTCCCAGCGCGGTCTGAGCTCGCTAATCACCTCATAAAGAGTTTTACCCCGCGGAACTTGCGTCATGTCCTGGCGATAGTATCCGGCCTGGATAGATCCGCCCAGCCTCAGCTCTCCCGCCAGGATTGGGTGCTCACCCAATAACGCGCGAAGAAATGTCGATTTACCGCTGCCGTTGGGCCCGATGAACCCGATGATGTCGCCGCGCTGAATCGTGGCGGTGAAACCCTGGATTAGTGTTCTTCCCTCGACGCCCAGGGTGACGTCGCGAGCAACGGCCACCTGATCCCCGCCTCGTTCTGACATATCCAATCTCAGTCCGAGCGAGCTTGCTTCTTCCCCGGTCGGGCTGCTGAGGCGCGGCACACGGGTCAGCCTTTTTCGGCGCCCCTTGGCCTGCTTGGAATTCTGTCCGGCGATGTTTCGCCTGATGTAATCCTCTTCGCTGGCAAGAACCTTTCGCTGCTTGTCGAAGGCTCGCTGCTGGGCGAGTCGTCTCTCCTCGCGTTGAACGACGAACGATTCGTAGCCTCCCGTATAGCTGACGGCACTATCGCCCTCGAGATGGAGAATATGATCGGCGACGTTGGCGATGAACGTGCGGTCGTGGCTGATCAACAGGATCGTTTTGTCAGTGGTGCGCAGATACTCCTCGAGCCAGCGCGTTGTTTCCAGATCCAGGTGATTCGTTGGCTCGTCGAGCAGAAGCACGTCGGCTGCGCTCACCAGCTGCCTTGCTAAACCCAGGCGTCCCCGCTCGCCTCCACTCAACTGCTCGAGTGGCTGAGTTCGCGCAACTTCGGGCTCGAAGCCCAGACCCTGCAGAATTGCATCGACGCGCGGAGTGAGAGTGTATCCTCCTTCCCGATCGAATCGCTCGAGATCCTGATCGTACTTCGTGAGCATCTGCGGCGTTGCCGCCTCGCCGACCTGTGCGAGCACCTCAGCCTGCCTGGCGAGTGCCTGCTCGAGCGCGAGGAGGTCCGCTAATTCACCTGCCCCTGCTTCCCATACCGTTCGAGCGCCGCCGAAGTCACGATGCTGTTCGAGCAAGGCGAACCGAATCCCTGGCTGTCGGGAAATTGTTCCTTCGGTAGGCTGCTGGGCACCGGTTATTAATCGAAAAAGAGTAGTCTTTCCGCTTCCGTTCCGGCCGATGATTCCCCACCGGCTTCCGCGCGCAACGGTGAAGGTTATTCCCTGAAAGACCCTCGTGGCGCCAAACTCGACCCCTACGTTCGAGACAGATATCTGCGTCAAGAGCGAAGCACGCTCGAGCATGCAGCGAGACACTTCTCGATCGTCTCGATGGTGTGGTCGCCCATGTGACCGATGCGGAAAGTCGAACTTTTCAGCTTTCCGTAACCGTTACCCACGACGATTCCGCGCTTCGCGACTGCTCCGGTAAAGGCCTCAGCAGTGAGATCGCCCGGAAGTCTGATAGCCGACACCGTCGGCGACTGTGATCCAAGTGGAGCAATGTTTACCAGCTTCTTCCCCGTTTCATCAGTGATCTTCGCCAGCCAGTCCTGGGTCCGCGCAGCCATGGCGCGGTGGCGCGTCCAGCGTGCTTCCATACCTTCGGTGGCTATCGCTTTTATTTGCGCCTCGAGCGCGTAAAACAAAGTCAGCGCAGGGGTGCTCGGCGTTTGGTTGCGACGGGCATATGCATCCAGCTCTACGAGATCGAAATAGACCCCGCGGCCGGGGGTACCGTTGGCCTGGTCGACAAACGCCGCGGACGCGACGGCGAACGAAAGCCCCGGAGGCAACGCCAGTGCCTTTTGTGAACCGGTGAGCACGTAGTCGAGCTTCCATTCGTCGAAGCGCAGCTCGGCACCTCCAAGACCGCTCACACTATCGATCAGGCAGAGAACATTATGACGGTGGGCGCAATCCGAGATCGACCGCACATCGTTGAGCGCACCGGTTGAAGTCTCGGAATGAACCACGGTTATCGCTACATACTTGCGCATCGATAGTCGCTCCTCGAGTTGCGGAATGAGGTGGACCTGACCCCACGCAACGTCATATCGATCGACTTCCCGTCCACACATCGATGCGATATGCGCAAACCGCTCCGAGAACGCTCCATTGACCAGGCAAAGAATCCTGCCTGGTGGGGCCGCGCGAATGGCACCCTCCATCATGCCGGTCGCCGAAGACGAGCTGATATACACAGGGCGCTCGGTTTTGAAGATTGGGCGCAGGCCCTGTTGCAGGCGCTCGAACAGGTTCTCGAACTGGGCCCCGCGATGCGGAATCATGGGCTGGATCATCGCTGCCATTACTTCGTTGCGAACTTCGGTCGGCCCCGGTAGGAAGAATGTCCCGAAGGTTTTTGTAAGGCTCATTGCAGTACGAGTTCTCTGAGTTGGTCGAAATTGTCGATTACGAAATCGGCGCGCTCGATGACCGAGCTGCGTCTCGTGTAGCCAGTGTATGCTGCAAAGCTATGCACTACTCCCTTCATCTCGCAGTCCGTCATCCCGTCGCCGACTGCCAGCGTCGGTCCTTTTAGTGTCATGCCGCCCACTACTTTCCTCTTCCCTTCCTGGCGGGTGAGCGGGGAATTTTCGTCGAATCCTTCATACTGGCCGGCTTCGTCAAAGAAAACCGAAACGGCGTGGAGGTCGGCGTCCGGCACACCCAGCTCGCCAGCGAGCGTGACAATGGCTTCGCGGAGGCCACCGCTTACCATCACCAGTTGAACGCCGGATTCCCGAAGGGCCTGCAGCGTCTCGCGAGCGCGCGGTGCAACCTTGTCCACGTAAACTCCGCCGAGTTGCTCGATCTCGGACCGCGTTGGCCGCACGACTTTCATTCTTTCGCCGTAAACAGCCTCGATGGGAATCTCGCCGCGCATTGCTTTATCGGTGAGCGCCGTACTCCACGCTGCGATCTCACTGCCACGTCGTTGAGCGAGCCAGTCTATGCCTTCGATTCCGCTCAGTGTGGAATCGACATCCAGCACGACCGAGTTGAAGCGCGTCACAGGATGTTGCCCGGTGCGAGCAGGCCGAACGGATCCAGCTCTCTTTTTACGGCACCCATCATTGCGATCTGAAGAGAATTCATCTGCAACGGCAGCCAGCGTCGCTTGATCTTCCCTATCCCGTGCTCGGCCGCGACGGTCCCCCCAAGCGATATGACGTGCCGCAGGGTTTGCTCAACCGCCCTTTCTATGGTAGCGAGCTCGTGCTGGTCGCTGGCAACGAAGTTCTGGTGCGGGTGCCCGTTTCCGGCATGCCCATAAATAACCGCCTGAGGAATCCCGAGATCAGCGGCGATCTTCCGCGCAGCCTCGATTGCATTTCCGAGGCGCGCGTAAGGGACGGCCCAGTCGGTTGAGACCTTTCTTCCACCGCTCCGGAAATACCTCGATCCCCGCTCGTTCATGGTCGAGGGTATGCTGTGTCGCATCGCCCGCGCTTCGCGCAATCGGGCTTCGCCGTCGAAGACCAGTGGCTCGAAGTCGGGGGCGAGCGATTCAACGAGATCGCCCCACCGTTCGAGGGATGAGTCGAGATCTTCCGCGATCTCTTCTTCGATGTACGCCATCGCAGCTGATTCCGGCGGAATGCTCGCGCCTGACTTCGCGTTACGAGCAATGCCGACTGCCTGGTCGTCAAAGTACTCGATGCATCTCGGCGCGACGTCGCGCGATTCACGGGCGGCCACGACGAACCTCAGCGCTTCCGCCTCGGTTTTGAAGAACACCGCCAGACCCAACACGTGCGATGGGAGTGGTAACAGTGAAAGCTCGGCTTCGACAATTATCCCAAGCGTGCCTTCACTGCCGATGAACCAGTCTATCGGATCGTGAGCGAAGGCGTAGCCAACGGTGTTCTTTTCGAGGTTTGACCGCCGAAAAGTCTTCAGGTCGCCATTCGCGAGCACGACCTTTATCGCCTGGACATGATGGCGTGTCGCACCGTACTTGAAGGTGCGGGCGCCGGAGGCATTGCAGGCAATCGCCCCACCAACCGTAGACTCCTCTTCGCTCGTCGGGTCCGGCGCGAAAAGCAGTCCGGCGGCAGCGGCAGTGCGTTTGATCTCACCAACGAGAGCGCCAGGACCCGCAGTGATGGTCTTCGCACTCGTATCCAGACTGATTTCTGCGATGGAACGAAGGGAGAGAAGTATCCCGCTGTCTGTTATCGAGGCGGCGGTCGTGCTCGTCTGCGCTCCCGCGCACGTGACAGAAATTCTGTCTCTCGACGCCTTCTGAACGATTTCGACGACTTCGTCGAGCGAATCCGGGCGGGCGACGAAGTCGGGCACCATATGAAGACCGGATGCGTCCGTCTCATACGCCTCTCGTACGCTCCTGTCGTTGCTTAAACCGACACTCACGCCGGTCTAAAGCAGACTACCGCAGCAGAAGAAACATCGGGCAGGCTGAGGAGCGACTCACGAATCGATTCGCTGACATCTCCGTCGACAGAAACCGCGGCGAGAGCCTGGCCACCCTGTGCGAGCCTCGCCTGGTGGTACTCCGCGATGTTCACCCCCGCCTCGCCGAGTAGTGTGCCAACACGTCCGATGACGCCGGGGACGTCGTTATTTGTGAGGATCACGAGCGTATCACGCGGCTGAACATCGACGTGGAATGCACCGATGCGAGTAAAGCGCGGAGGTGATCCGGGCTGCGCGGTGCCCGCGACTGCGATCTCCTGCATGCCGCCACTCAATCGCACTTCGACCAGGTACGGGTTGTCCTGCGCCGCCGTCTCGGTCATCGACAGATCGATCCCGCGATTTTCGGCCACTGCACGGGCATTGATCAGATTCAGCCGCTCCTGCTCCACGGTTCCTTCGAGCAGTCCACGCGCAGCGGATGCGAGCAGTGCTCGCTTTGCGGCGCTGAGCGCCGATCCCGAACGCAGGTCCACTCGCTGCACGACACGCATCCCCTGGGTCGCGAGTATCGCCCGTGCGACGGCAGCTGCCCGGCGCGCCAGGGTAAGCGCCGGCTCGATCTCGGCCCATTGTCCGCCGACATCGGCGACGTTAATCGAGCGTGAGAGCTCACCACTCAACAAGGCATCGCGAACCGCCACACAAACATCGACTGCTACATTCCGCTGGGCTTCCATCGTCGACGCGCCGATATGCGGGGTGAGAAGGACATTCGGCAAAGTGCGGAAGGGATGATCGGGAGCGAGTGGCTCCTTCTCGTAAGCGTCGATAACCGCGCCGAACAAGTGCTTGCTGTTCAACCCTTCGAGCAAAGCCTTCTCATCAACGATTCCACCACGCGCCATGTTCACGACGATAGACTGCTTCGGTAGCCGGGAGACCTCCCGTCTGCCAATGAGTCCGGTGGTCTCATCGGTCAACGGCGTGTGCAGGGTCAGCACGCTCGACTTCTGAAGAAGCTCCTCCAGGGTCTTCATCTCCTGGACGCGAAGTACCTCGAATCGCGACTGCGCGATGTACGGATCGTAGGCAATGACGTTCATTCCGAATGCGCGGGCACGCGTCGCTATCTCGCCGCCAATTCGGCCGAGACCGACGATGCCTAGAGTCCGATCTTTGAGCTCTGAGCCAAGGAGGGCCGACCGATCCCACCTTCCTGCGTGCATCGACGTGTCGGCGCGCGGGATGTGCCGGAGCAGGGAGATTACCGCGCCAAAAAACAACTCCACGACGGCGATGGTGTTACCGGCGGGTGCATTGATGACTGCTACGCCTAGTGAGGTCGCCGCATCGAGCGCAATATTGTCGACTCCCACCCCAGCCCGGCCCACTACTTTGAGCTTGCGTCCCTTCTGCAGAAGATCCGCCGAGATCCGAGTGGCACTCCGGCCAATAATTGCATCATAGTCGCCGATCCTGGCCAGCAGATCTTCTTTCGGGAGCGTGGGTACTTCGTCCACGGTGATTTTCGGCTCTGCGGCAAGGATGGCAACTCCCTCCGGATCTATTTCATCTGTAACCAGAACGCGAAACGTCACGGCTTCTCCATCCAGGTTTTCCAGGTTGGTTCATCTGCCCCGATCACGAGGCGATTTGCGCTCCTCACCAGCGGCATCCGTAACAGCATTGGTTCGGCGGATAGTCTCTCCAGCCATCGATCGTCCGAAAGTTGCGCATACCGGAGCCCTAGCTCGTCATAGCGCTTCGAGTCTCGATCGATCAGGGCCGTGACTCCAAACTTCTGAGCAAATCGGCGGAGCTCGCCCAGCGACGCCGGCCGCTCCATCAGGTCGACAAAGTGTGTTTTTATCCGCCGCTCGGAGAAGAAGCGAAGAGCTTTTCGTGTTTCTGCACTTTTCTTCACTCCGAAGATCTGCACTTCCAAGCCAGCCCCTGGTTATGACCAGTAAAGGTACGACCTTCCCTTCGCCACGATGCGGAAAGACCTAATCTATTCGCCCGCGTGGTGGATTCCGGGCGGTCACCTGCAAACGCTCTGGGGTAAGCTGTTTCGAAATCAACCGAAAGCGCCCACCAGTCTCCAGCGTTGGGAAACTCCCGATGGCGATTTTCTGGAAGTCCATCGCCTCAACGCACTGCCGGGAAAACCTCGAGTCATTTTTCTTCACGGACTCGAAGGCAGTATAAAATCGCACTACGCCCAGGGTCTCCTCAACGAGGCAGCAAGACGCGGGTGGGGGGCCGATTTACTGATCTTCCGCTCCTGCGGAACAGAGCCCAACCGCGCCCGGCGGTTCTACCACTCGGGTGAGACGAGTGATGCCGCGTTCGCACTGGAGCGAATCAGTGGCGAGTTCCCCGAATCGGATCTTGCCATGGCTGGCGTTTCGTTGGGTGGGAATGTTTTGTTGAAGTTGCTCGGCGAGAGGGGCGATGACCTGCCGCCTCGACTCCGGGCCGCCGCGGCGGTGTCCGTTCCTTTCGATCTCGCCCGGTCTTCTACAAGGATCAATCGCGGCTTCTCCAGGTTGTACCAGCGGTTCTTCATGACCTCGTTGCGCCGCAAGGCCGCCGAGAAGGCCGAACGTTTTCCCGATCTCGCGTCATCCGAGAAAATCGCAGCCCTTCGTACGCTGGAAGATTTTGACAATCTGATTACGGGCCCTTTGCATGGATTCCGCGACGCGCAGGATTATTACGCGCGCTCCAGCTCCCTTCCATACCTGGGGGCTATTAGACTCCAAACGTTACTATTAAGCGCGGTTGATGACCCAATGTTGCCGGCTGAAGTCCTCGACGACGTTCGCGAGGTGGCGCGGCGCAATCGGGCGCTCCACCTCGACTTCGTTGAGCAGGGAGGTCATGCCGGGTTTATTGCTGGCCGATGGCCGTGGCGCCCGTTTTATTATGCGGAGTATCGGGTTGCGGAATTCTTCGCTCACAACTTCGCGCAGCCGCGCAAGACGTAAGTGCCAACCGAGAGGACGACAAATGCGATTTGAATCTGCGAACAAACTTGTGCTTGTCTCGATTGCAGCCATCGGTTGCACTACGACGAAAATGGCTCCGCCCGCTGATGCGCATGCGGATCACGCCGGGGCGACTGCGTCGGTCGCTGCGGCCCCGGCCTCCAAGGGGCTCCCGCCCGATGCTGCCGGCGCTCCCGCGCGATTGAGCGCTTCTCCTCGCCACGGTGAGTGGGTGATGATCCACACCGGAAATGGCGACAGCCTTCACACCTGGGTTGTTTACCCCGAGCGCAGCACCAAGGCACCGGTTGTGGTGGTGGTCCACGAGATCTTTGGCTTGTCGACCTGGGTCCGGGGAGTCGCCGACCAGCTCGCCGCCGACGGCTTTATTGCTGTCGCACCGGATCTGCTGACGATGAAGAATCTTCCGACCGGACCTGATACTCTCGTCGCCCGCGTAGCCACGGATTCCATTCGAACGCTTGATCCTGCCTGGGTGCAGAGGCAGCTCGACGCGGTGGCTCAGTACGGTATGTCTCTGCCAGCTGCTGAGAAGAAGTACGGGATAGTCGGCTTTTGCTGGGGCGGCGGAGTTTCATTCGCACACGCGGTGCATGCAGCAGGTCTTGGAGCATCCGTCGTTTACTACGGCGTGTCTCCCAAAACCAGCGATCTCTCGGCGGTGCGCGCACCAGTTCTCGGTCTGTACGCCGGAAACGACGCACGCGTCGACGCTACGATTCCTCCCGCAGACACCGCCATGCACGCCCTCGGCAAGGTGTATGAGTACAACATATTTCCTGGAGCCGGGCACGGGTTTCTTCGCCAGCAAACAGGGATGAACGGGGCCAACATGGCCGCGGCTCAGGCTGCATGGCCCGCAACAATCTCCTGGTTCCGGAAGTATCTGGGATCCTGAGCACGCAGCGATGCTGTTCGCATAGAGTCAGCTCGTGAACGCGCTTACGATAGTATCCCTCGTTGCGTTTATCGCGGGACTCGTGCTCGCAGTGTTTGCAATGCTGCACGGGGTCGAGCACATGCGTGCCAGCAGGGCCCGCGCGCCTTCACCGTTTTTCAACTTGCCCGCTTTGGCGGCGTTCGCAGTCGGATTTGGTGCGGTCGGGTATCCCCTCGCATCACGGACCAATCTCCCGCCGTGGGGTATCGTGCTCATTGCCGCGGGCGCCGGCGCGTTGGCGATAACCGGGATGATCACACTGCTGGCCCGATGGGCACTCAGAGGGCGCACGGATAACTCTCCTGCCGCGGCCGAAGAGATCCAAGGGCACTTTGCCATCGTCACCCGGGATATCAGCACCACGCCCGGCGAAATCAGATACGAGATGCACGGTCACGAAATCCGGGTGCCGGCAAAAGGTCTGACGGCCAAGATCCTGACGGTCGGTGAGGAAGTCGTGATCGATCGGATCGAGGATGGTATTGCCATCGTCGAGGAGTGGTCCGTCGTCGAGCAGCGACTCTAGAGACCGCCGCTTTTTGTCGCCCGAACATACATCGACAGCCACTCCGGCCAGTTGCCACTGAGCTCGAAGAAATCATCGAAGTAGACCAGGCCGCTGTCTTCCAGCTCCTGGATCATCTCCGAGAGCAAATCATCTGACGGGAGCGGTCCGAGAAGGACTAGACCCTCCTCAATGCGGAATTCCTGGTCCGTCAGATTGAAGCGAGCGTCGATCGCACTTCTGACGAGACCGGCACGGTCGAAGGCCTCTCGACGAATCAGCACTGCCGGCTGTCCTGCGCGAATATCGAGTGGCATTTGAATTAGACGCAGTAGGTGACTATTAGATTCGGCTGCCAGTCTCTTATCTTTAATCTATGTCCGGCTCCTCTCGTTTCGAAGCTCGGTTCGATGTTCTGGTGGTCGGCGGCGGCCACGCAGGCATCGAGGCCGCCGTTGCTGCCGCACGTCTTGGCTCGCGTGTAGCGCTGGTGACGAGTGCGCTCGAGACGATCGGTCAGATGTCGTGCAATCCCGCGATTGGTGGCGTTGCGAAGGGTACCGTTGTCCGCGAAGTCGACGCACTGGGTGGCATCATGGGACGCGCGACGGATCTCGCCATGATTCAGTTCCGGATGCTCAATCGCAGCAAGGGGCCTGCCGTCTGGGCGCCGCGCGCGCAGTGTGACCGAGGGCTTTATCGCCGCGCAGTTCGCGGGCTGCTGGAGCATCATCCCAACCTGCAAACTGTCCAGGGAACCGTGGCTCGGTTGCTCTTCGGATCCGGTGATAATCGAGTGGTTGGAATTGAAACGGTTGAAGGGCGCCGCTTTGGTGCGAATAGCGTGGTCATCACCACCGGGACCTTTCTGCGCGGACGCATTCATATCGGGACCGGTACTCAGATCTCGGGCGGCCGTGCCGGCGAAGCCGCCAGTACTCATCTCGCCGAGCAATTGGAGGAAGCAGGGTTAACCGTCGCGAGGTTCAAGACCGGCACTCCGCCACGGATCGATGGGCGCACGGTCGATTTCACGACGCTCGAGATTCAGGCGAGCGAGATCGCGCAGTTTGACTACTCGTGGTCCCACTTCTGGACGACGCCGCGCAGCGTCGGCTCAACGACGCGCCACCCTGCGCAGATGCCGTGCTGGATCACGTATCTCGAGTCTGCGGGAAAAAACATCATCAAGGACAACATCCAGAAGTCGGCGATGTACGGCGGCTCGATCTCATCGCGCGGGCCGCGCTACTGTCCGTCGGTAGAAGACAAGATCGTAAAGTTTCCCCACGCGGACCGTCACCAGCTTTTCCTCGAGCCTGAAGGCCACGATACAGCGGAGCTGTACGTCAACGGTCTGTCTACATCCCTACCCGCCGATGTGCAGCTGGACATCCTTCGCTCGGTTCGCGGCCTGTCCAATGTGAGAATGAATCGCGCCGGCTACGCGATCGAATATGACTATTACCCACCGACTCAACTCGATCCTTCCCTGCAGGTGAAAGCGGTACCGGGACTCTACTTCGCCGGACAAATAAACGGGACGACGGGCTACGAAGAGGCCGCTGGTCAAGGTCTCGTAGCCGGTATGAACGCAGCCCTTTCCGTTCAGAACAAGCAATCGCTGGTACTCGGTAGAGAGACTTCCTACATCGGAGTTTTGATCGACGACTTGGTCACCCGCGGCGTCGACGAACCTTACAGGCTCTTCACTTCGCGCTCCGAGTTTCGATTGACCGTCCGCCAGGACAACGCCATTCGTCGCCTCGGCGCCATCGGCGTGAAGCTCGGCATATACTCGTCGGCGGAAGTGGATATCGTAGCTCGGAGAATGTCACATGAAGACTCTGCGTTGCGTCTCGCCGAGGTCACCAGTATCACCCCTTCCGCTGCGACTCAGGTCCTGGCGAACGCGGGAAGCGCGCCGCTTGCGCATGCCGTCAAAATCGTCGAAGTCGCAAGGCGCCAGGATGTGACGTTGGCCGCGCTGTTTGGCGCAGCTAACGTCGGCTCTGAGATTCATTCCGACGCTCTCGTAACCGCCGATCTCGAGATCAAGTACGCTGGGTACTTTGAGCGGGAGCGAATCCAGGCCGATCGGATGCGGCGTATGGGAGATTTTTCGCTTCGACCGGATCTGGAATACGGTGAGATGCGATCTCTTTCACTCGAAGCTCGTCAAAAGCTCGCCAGCCTCAAGCCTGTTTCGCTCGCCCAGGCTTCGCGCATCCCCGGGGTGAGTCCGAGCGACCTGCAAAACCTCGTCATCGAGGTCGAGCGCCGAAAGCGCGTCGCAGCTACGCAGTAGCCGCCACACGTCGGGTGGAACTCCATTCAATGACGACAATGGCCAAGGCGATGAAGACACCGCCAGCGATCGTCGCGATCCCGAGCTGATTACCCAGAACAAGCAGCCCGAGTACGGCGGTAAAGAAAGGTTCGACCGTCGCGATGATCGCTGTTCTGACCGGCCCGAGTACCGACAGGCCTTTGATGAGGGCAGAGAACGCGACGACTGTGGAGACAACCGCCAGCAGCCCGATGTTGGCCCACACTGCCGTTCCCCGCGGCACAAACGCCTCACCTGCAACGACACCCGCGACCACGAACGTAGCTGCCGCCCCTAGTATGAGGAGAAATGTTGCCGGCATTGCGGGTATTCCTTCCTGAACGTACTCCAGCGCTGGTAGATAGACGGAATACAACAGCGCGGAGCCGAGCGCGAGCGCCACACCAACAGGATTCAGCCTTTCAACCGGCGCTCCCACCATCACTGTCACACCGATCAATGCGAGTAGCAGCGCGACGATGCGTGTCAGTGTCAGTCGCTCCGTTCCTCTAAGTGCAGCGATCGCAGCAACCCACGCTGGATATGTGTAGAACAAAAACGCGAGCGGCCCCACCGCTATGTACCGCAGTGAATAGAGACTGAGGTATGTGATCAGCGCCTGCCCGAATCCACCTATCAGCAGCAGCTGAATGATTTGACGTTTCCGTACTGCGCGGCTTGCCAGAGGCTTTGCGAATGGAGCCAGCAGCAGGGCGCCCAGCACATATCGCCAGGCCATGACTGTCAGAAGCGGCAGACCTGTGCCTGTGGTGAGAACGGTTAGGACGGATATCGAACCAAAACTGACTGCGGAAATGACAATCAGTGTAGTTGCACGACCTACCGAGGCGTCCGATGATTCCATCGCCGCAATGTAGCTTTCGCCTACATCTCCGGCCATTTTCTCACGCCAGTCACGCTTGCAGAGATCTCTCAATGACTTCGACGCTGAAGCCGCAGACAGCTGCTAACGATAGAGAAGAGTTCAAGGATCTCGGCTTCGGCACCGAGGTCGCGCGAGGAACGCGGCGGCGACTCCTCAACCGCGACGGAAGTTTCAACGTGGCCCTCGAGGGGCTCAATCCCCTTTCTTCACTCGGACTTTATCACTGGCTTCTCCGGTTATCCTGGCCGCAATTTCTCGCTTTCATTGCTGGTACCTATGTGGTAATCAACGCATTGTTTGCGTTTGCGTTTCTTGCGTGTGGGCCGGACGCACTCCAATCACCCTCCGGCTATTTCGCGGGGCAGCCTTTTTACCGCGCCTTTTTCTTTAGTGTCGACACGTTTGCCACCATCGGTTACGGGAACATCGTCCCCGTTGGCATTGTTCCGAATGCGCTCGTCACCATCGAAGCGTTGTTCAACATCATGGGAGTGGCACTCGCCACAGGCGTCATTTTCTCGCGGTTCTCGCGGCCATCGTCGAGAATCATCTACAGCCGCAACGCGGTAGTAGCTCCTTATCGAGACAAGACTGCGCTCGAGTTCAGAATCGCCAATGCGAGGAGCAGTCAGCTTATTGATGTGCAGGTACAGGCCATCCTGACCAAGATCGAGCGCGCTGGCGGTACGACTGTACGAAGATTCTATGAGCTGGAGCTCGAAAGAAATCGGGTGGTGTTTTTCCCTCTCAGTTGGACCGTTGTTCACCCAATTACGGCAGCCAGTCCATTATGGGGCCTGAAGCACGATGATCTCATCGAAGCAGATGCCGAGCTACTTGTGCTTCTCATTGCGACCGACGAGACCCTCTCCCAAAGCGTCCACTCACGCTCTTCCTATGAGGCCGAGGAAATTGTCTGGGGCGCTAAATTCGCCAACATGTTGATGCGTAGCGAGTCGGAAGGGATCGTAGGAATGAATCTCAGCCAAATCCACGATACAGAACCGGCGCTCACTATCTGATCCCTTGTGCAAGTCACGACGTCGACGACGTCCCTCGGATATGGACTCACCTTCACTATAGGACCATGAAAGCCAACTTAGCCGTTTTGCTCATCATTTTTGCGCCAACAGTAGGACATGCTCAAGCCATTACTCCGCCAGTTGAGGTAGTTCCGGCCATTACTGTGGCGGGACACGGCGAAGTGAAGGTTACCCCGGACCGCGCAAGTTTACAGGTAAGCGTCCAGACTCGGGCCGCTACGGCGGCAGCGGCCGCTGCGGAAAACGCGACACGCCAACAATCGGTTTTCACGGCGCTCAAAGCGTTGGGTTTTACGAACGACCAGCTGTCGACTATCAACTACAACGTCTATCCTGAGCAGCGGTTCGATCCCGGCAAGGAGCCAGTTATCATCGGCTACAACGTGACCAACACCATCCTTGTCGACGTGCGCAAGCTGAGTCAGGTAGGACCCGCGATCGATGCCGCATTGGCGCACGGAGCAAACATGATCACATCTCTCGATTTTTCCGCGTCCAACACCGACGCAGCCAGGCGGGTTGCGATCGGCGCCGCAATCGAGAAGGCGCGAGCCGACGCGGACGCGGCGGCGAGAGCGGCGGGTGGATCCCTGGGAGGTCTGCTCGAGATTGGGGTTGGGTCGTACGCTCCCCCTCCGCCTCGGCCGATGATGATGAAAAGCATGATGACCGGAGCGGCTCAGGCAGATACCCCGATTAATCCTGGTGAACAAACTCTCTCTGTCGACGTGAGCACACGCTGGAGATTCAACCCCAGCCGTTAGGCCTAGGTTTCCACGTGGAACGTTGTGTTGCGTTCCACGTGGAAACCCCCTCCCTTGTTGGATAAATTACGCGTTCCTCCCACTCGGAATTTCGTGGCGCGTATCATCGCAATCGCCAATCAGAAGGGCGGTGTCGGTAAGACGACCACCGCAGTAAATCTCGCCGCGAGCTTGGCCGCCGCCGAGCAGAGAACCCTCTTAGTAGATGCGGACCCCCAGGGAAATGCGACAAGCGGCGTTGGACTTCAGAAGGAGAACGTGCCTCTCACTCTGTATGATGTGCTCGTTGGGAATTCCGATTTTCGATCTTCCCGACAGACATCGGTCCAGTTCGAGAAACTGGACGTCATAGCCGCCACGCCGGATCTCGCTGCCGCGGAAGTTGAGTTAGTGGATAAACGTGACCGAGACGTGGTTATGAAAAGAGCAGTGGATTCCCTCCGGGGCGACTACGACTACGTGATAATCGACTGTCCGCCTTCCCTCGGCTTGATCACGATCAACATGCTGGTCGCCGCAGATGCGCTTCTGATTCCCTTGCAGTGTGAGTATTACGCTCTCGAGGGATTATCCCAACTTCTTAACACGGTTCACCGTGTCCAGCACAGCGCAAATGAAAAGCTCGGGATCGATGGCGTATTGCTGACCATGTACGACTCTCGGCTCAACCTTTCCCGCCAGGTGGCCGATGACGCGCGCGAGTACTTCGGACCCAAGGTTTTCAGAAGCGTCGTACCACGGAATGTTCGCTTGGCTGAGGCACCCAGCTTCGGTAAGCCGATCATCCTTTACGATGTCGCTTCGGTCGGAGCGCAAGCCTATATGAACGTCGCGAAGGAGCTGATCGCACGAACGGCCCAAGGAGATGACAGTGGCAACTGAAAAAACCCCACGACGACTGGGCAGAGGTCTCGAAGCACTACTCGGAAGCGCGACCGGTCTGGCATCGAGCGACGAAGGGGCGCTCAAATCCATTCCCGTGGGACAAATCACCAGAAATCCGTTCCAGCCCAGGCAAGAATTCAACGCCGACGAATTATCTGAACTTCAGGAAAGTATTCGCGCCAGTGGACTCCTCCAGCCCATTACTGTTCGCCGGCGCGCAGGCAGGGACGGTTTTGAGCTCATCGCAGGAGAGCGACGTTTGCGAGCGGCGAAGGGACTCGGCTGGAAGGAGATCCCGGCCATCATAAAAGAAATCGACGATCGCACTCTTCTCACTCTGGCACTAGTCGAGAATCTGCAGCGAGCTGATTTGAATCCAATCGAGGAAGGTGAGGGCTACCACCAACTCGCGGATGAATTCGGGCTCACCCAGCAACAGATCGCGGAGACAGTCGGAAAGGATCGCACGACCATTTCCAATATGGTGCGGTTGCTACAGCTTCCCGATCAAGCTCGCCGACTTCTCCAGGAAGGTCACCTGACCATGGGCCATGCCAAGGTTTTGCTTGGCCTCGAGGATGCCGAGAAGATCGTTGAGCTCGCTCTGGCGATAGTCGCCGAGGGACTAACGGTAAGGGAGGTGGAGCGGCGGCTCCGCGATGTCGCGGGTCCGCGTGAAGGAAAGAAGGCGGGACGGCCGCGAACGGTCGACAGGCAGCCAGCCGAGGCAAAAAGAATCGAAGATCGATTGCGCCGGTTCCTGCAGACCGACGTTGTACTCAGGGTCGGAGCCGATAACAGCGGTGTTCTGTCGGTACAGTTCTATTCAGCCGATGATCTTCAGAGACTACTTGAAAGGATCGGGGTACCGGACTAATCAACAGGGTTATAAACCTGAGATGTAACTTGTTGCCAGTAAAGGAGTTACCGCTTCCCGAGTCGATTAGAGGGCCGAGTTCTCCACACAAATCTGCAGGCTCGTATGACACAGATTGACGAGGTGGCAGCCTACACTGATGAGCTGCTGGATACCGCCGGGACCCCAGATTATCCCGCCGCAATGAATGGTCTCCAGTTGGAGAACACATCTGCCATCAAGGGAATAGCGTCAGCGGTGGATTTTTCGACGCGGGCGATCCAAGGCGCAATCGAGGTGTCGGCGAATCTTTTAATCGTACATCACGGAATGTTCTGGAGCGGTTTCGGTCAGATCCGTGGTCCCTCGTATCGGCGGTTACGGCTATTGCTCGACAATGACATTGCCGTGTACTCGTCTCACCTCCCGCTCGATCGACACGCGAGTCTCGGAAATAATGTTCTGCTCGCGAAAGAGTTGGACCTGATTCCAACGGGGAAGTTCGCCAAATACGATGGAATTTTTATCGGAGTGAGCGGCGAGTGCGACATGGAGACCGCGGTGTTGGCTGAGAAAGCGCGAGATTTCGCCGTGACTTACTCCGGCGGAATGCGCCTCACGTCAATCCCCGATGGACATCGCACAAAAAGGTGGGCCATGTGCACCGGTGCCGGGGCGTCGACTGACACACTTCGAGAGGCCGTGGACAATCACGTCGACACGTTGATCGTCGGTGAGGGTCCGCATCACACGGCAGTGCAGGCAGAAGAAATCGGCATCGCGATTATTTACGCGGGTCACTATGCAACCGAGACGCTGGGCGTCCGCGCGTTGGCGGATCACCTCGGCATCAAATACGGTGTGGCGTCTACTTTCGTAAGCGCACCAACAGGATTGTAACCGCGCGATGTCCGAAGCCGTTCAACAATCTGTGTAGGCGCTTTTCCAAGTCGCGTTCCATTTACCTGTGGTGGACCGCTCGATGAATCCAAACTTTCCGCCCTCATCATACTGGACGTTGACGATGACGATGGGGCGTCGCGACGAGCCTACTGTGACGGCACCAAGGATCCCTGTTACCGATGTGGATTCTTCCGGTCCCGCGCTCCTGGTGAAGTAGCTAACCTCGAACTTTCCGTTTGAGTTGCGCGGTCTTTCTGCAAAAATAAGCAGGTTCTCCACTCGAGGCTTCGCCTCCTCATTGACACTGCGCACCACATTCGCAACGACGACATCCATCGTGTCCAGCTGAAACGTGTACGCGGATCGAACTCTGAAAGGAAGACCTCTGAAGGTCGGATCGATGGTGCCGGGCAACGTTGCCGCAGACCGGGTTATCGACGCCGCGAGTGACGCAGAGTCTTTGCTGGGAAGCGTTTCGATGGAGTCGAGCGCGATCGTCTGCGCATGTCCGCTCACGAATCCGAATTGCCAGCTCTCAGAGCTGGATTGGAGCTTCGCGGCCGGCCACGAATAACAATCCCTGGTCGTGTCGGTTCGGGAAAGCGGCAGCACGCTGATTCCGGAGGCGATCTTACCGCTTCGCCGAAACAGATCGAATCTCATCCCGGATGTGGACGCTGCTGTGGACTGCAGAGAGTCAATCGTGCTGTCGGTCGCATATGGGAGAATCACCATCGCGCTGTCTATTCCGCTGCCTGTGGCGGCGATCATGACGGGACCGGCATCGCTATTCCAGTGCGTATTTTCGACGGGTGAAGCAGGGAATACTGGTGGCAGAGCGCGTGTCGAGTCAGGATTCTCTCGTTCTCCGCCCCGGCACCCGAGCAGTAAGCAAAGAGTTACGAGCGGAGACCAGGCAGCCAGGCGAAATGTCATGGCGTAATTTGTCCGGCAGTTATTCGAACGTCGAGAGTACGCATCACGTGCTACGTCAACCTACGTATTTGCCCGTTTGAACGCGGGGTGTAGTGTAATTCGCGCAGGATTAAACGAGGCCCAAAAATGACTTCGGCAACTCCAATCGACGCAACCCGAATGACGACAGGTTTGGATGTGACGGCGAGCGGTGACCTCGATCCTCAACTCGCACCGTTTCGCGAGCGCCTCAGTTGGGCGCTTTACGACTTCGCGAACACCGTGTTTTCCATGAATATCACCACGCTCTATTTCTCCGCGTGGCTGGTCGCCGACCTTGGACATTCAAATACGCTTTACGCGTCCGTAAACGGAATTGCTTCGGCGCTGGTGGTCGTATCCATACCGATCTTCGGCGCCATTTCCGACGCTACTCAACGGCGCAAGCCCTGGGTAGTTGGCTTCACTCTGATTGCCTGTATCGCCACCATTGTAGTAGCGGCGCTCGGGCAATTCGGGTTGCCGCTCGTGGGTGAAGGGGTCACGGGCGTAACCTCGTCTTCGTCGGGTTTCGCAAACCAGAGCCTCGCGCTCTTCGGAGTGCTCACCGCATTCACCCTTGCCAACTACGCTTATCAGGGCGCGCAGCCATTCTACAACGCGATGATGCCCGAGCTCACTCCTGTGGATCATCGTGGGCGGTTATCAGGGATGGGCGCCGCACTCGGATATGTTGGGTCCATCACGGGCGTCATCCTTACGTTCCCATTTTTCACTGGACAGATGCCGATCATCGGCGCTGTGCCCGAGAAAGTTGTGAGCGCATTGCGCAGTGTCGTGCCATTCACGACGCACGGTGGTCGAGTTTCGACCTTTGTGCCGACCGCTCTGCTTTTTCTTCTTTTTTCGATCCCGCTGTTTCTGTTTTGCAGGGACCACAATGTGGTACATGGGAAGAAAAGGATCGCCTGGATGGATGCATTTGGCGACGTACGAAACACGGTGAGAGAGGCCAGAAGGTATCCGGGCACCCTGCGATTCATCCTGACTTCGTTTCTCTACCAGGATGCGATGGGGACGATCATCGCCAACATGGCGCTGTACGCGATCTTCGCCATGGGTTTCGTCAAAGGATCGGAAGCAACTCTTTTTGTAATTCTCACGGTGCCGGCGGTAATCGGTAGTTACATCATCGGTCGCATCGTAGATCGCTTCGGCCCAAAGAAAACATTGTCCGGAGTACTTGGCTGCTGGATCGTGCTGCTCCTGGCGATGATCGTCGCGCCGTCAAAGAGCTCGTTCTGGATCGTTGGTGCCCTGATCGGACTCATATATGGCGGCGTGTCGACCGCAGAACGTCCGCTGCTACTGAGTCTGGTGCCCGACGTCGAGGCTGGACGTTTCTTCAGCCTGATGGTGCTCTCCTCTCGCGCAGCGGCTGTGGTGGGACCATTCATCTGGGCGTTTGCGGTCGATGGATTGAAGCCGTCGATGGGGACCGGTATCGCCTACCGCGCAGGTGTTCTGACCGTGGCGATCGGAATGGCGCTGGCATTGTGGATGCTCAGCGGCGTCCCTGACAATTTCAGCAGAACAGCGAGTCGCAAATGATCTACCGTGCGCTTCGATGGATTACGGGCATTGCACTCCACTGGTTCTACCGCGACATCCGCGTCGTCGGGCGCGAGAGGATTCCCACAAACGGCCCGTTACTGATTGCAGTAAATCACTGGAACGCGCTGGTGGACTCGCTGCTTGTCGGCTGGGTAATGCCGAGGCGGATCACGATGACGGCCAAAGCAACCCTTGTCGACAATCCGTTAGTGGCAGTGTTGTTCAGAATTCTAGGCGTCGTACCACTGAGGCGAGTCAGCGATGAATCGCGGAAGAAGGACGGCTTGCCATTCGACCGTGCACGAAACACGGTGGCGTTCAGGGAAATTCTGGACCTTCTCGAGAACGATGGTGCCGTTCTCATTTTCCCCGAAGGAAAAAGTCACAACGCAACTGCACTCGAGCCTCTGAAAACCGGTCTCGCGAGGCTCGCGCTCCAGGCTCGCGATAACAGAGCGATCTCAGGCGTCCGCATTCTTCCTATTGGCGTTGTCTTCGACAGTAAGGCAACTCCGGGTTCCCTCGTCGACATTCGGATAGGCGAAGCTATCGAGATGGAGTCCTGGCCAAATTCAGACGCCGGCACACTTACGCTGGAAGTAGCTGCCCGGTTGCGTGCGTTATCGGAATGTGGAGTCATACGATCGGAGGAATCTCCAGTCCGCCTCCCATCGAGAAGTCTGAAGAGACTTTTAATCACCATGGCCGCCTGGTGGGGTCGATTAACGCATCAGCCTTCAATACAGGTGGCAAGAAGTCTCGCGCTCAGACAGAGCCGCGACGCTGACCAGCCGGCGATGCTGACGATCATGTTTGCAACCGGGATAGTGCTACTGGCCTACGTCTTACAGATCGTCGTTGTAGGTGTGTTGGTGCGATCGTTCTGGGTGAGCGTCATCTACCTGGTGAGTCTTCTGGGCGGAGCGTACTGGGCCGCGTTCGAGAATCAGCCACGGCGCTCGTAGCTCTATTTCGTCTCCAGCCAGTTGGCGCCGACGCCCAGATCGACAACGAGCGGTACAGACAGCTGGGCGGCATTTTCCATTTCGTACTTGACGAGCTCCTGTACCTGATCGAGCTCGGCGGGTGGAACTTCGAACACGAGCTCGTCGTGCACCTGCAGGAGCATTTTGCCTTGGAGGGCCTTGTCGCGAAGAGTTGCGTCGATTCTGATCATGGCAATCTTGATCAGGTCTGCCGCTGAGCCCTGAATCGGGGAATTGGCTGCGGTTCTCTCGCCAAATGCCCGAATGTTGAAATTGCGCTCGCGCAACTCAGGTATGTAACGACGGCGCCCAAAGATTGTCTGCACGTAACCATTCTCTCGCGCAAAGGCGACCATCGCATCCAGGTAATTACGGACGCCCTGAAAGCGCTCGAAATAGCGCGCAATGAACTCCTTAGCTTCAGCGTGCTCGATACCGAGCTGACGAGACAGAGCGTGTGGGCCCTGGCCATAGATCGTGGCGAAGTTGATGGTCTTCGCGCGACTGCGCATAGTGCCGTTCACATCGAGCAGGTCCACGTCGAAAATCAACGCTGCTGTCTGCCGATGAATGTCACCGCCGGCCCGAAAAGCTTCGACGAACGCCGCATCTCCTGACAGGTGCGCCAGCAGGCGAAGCTCGATCTGCGAGTAGTCGGCCGCAAGGAGTTTCCAGCCCGGACGCGGAATAAATCCACGTCTGATGTCACGGCCCAGTTCCCGTCGGATTGGAATGTTCTGAAGGTTTGGATCGCTGGAAGAGAGACGGCCCGTCGAGGCGACGGTCTGGTTGTATGACGTGTGGAGCCGGCCAGTCTTTGGATTTACCAGACGTGGTAACGCGTCGAGATACGTACTCTCCAGTTTGGAGAGCTCGCGATACTCCATTAGAAGAGTTGGAAGCGCGTGACCTTCCTCGGCGAGCTCCATGAGGACGCTTGCGTCCGTGGATGGGCCGGTGCTCGTTCGCTTGATAATCGGAAGATTCAGCTTCTCGAAGAGAATCTCACGGAGTTGCGGATTAGAGTTGATGTTGAACTCCATTCCGGCCGTTTCGTAGATCTGCTTTTCAACCGCTTCGCGTTCGGATCGAAAACGCTGTTTCAACGACGCAAACCACGGCAGGTCAATGGTAATACCGGTCCACTCCATTTCGGAGAGTACATCGATAAGGGGTAGCTCGATCCCATCCAGCAGTCGGGTGAGCTCGTGGGTTTCGAGTTGCGGCTCGAATATCTCGCGAAGCTGCAGGACCATATCGGCTTCTTCGCAGGAGTAGTCGCGAGCAGCTTCAACCGGACATTCCTCGAATGGAATGGCTGACCGACCCTTTCCGCATAGGTCAGCGTATGACGTCATGGTATGGTCGAGGAACTCCATGCTCAGAACGTCCAACCCGTGAGATCGCCTGCCGGGATCGAGAACGTAGCTCGCCAGCATCGTGTCGAAATCGAGTCCCGCGAGCTTGATGCCCAGACAGCGAAGCAGTAACACGTCGAACTTGGCGTTGTGCGCCGTTTTGCGAACGGCTGGATCCTCGAGAAGATCCCGCAAGGGCTTCATCTCGACGGCATCGAGTGGTGGAAGGTTACTCACGTTGCCAACGCGTTTCTCTCTAAGCATCCTCGCGGCAATGCTCAGCGTATCGCCGTTGGATTTTTTCTTTTTCGCAGGCTGAGGATCCGGAAAAACTTCATCGCCGCCGCGAATGAAGCCTCGCTCTTCGGGCGCGTCGGTGGCGGACCGATCGCCAGGTGCATCGACGAGCAGTTCTCCCTGCGCTCCGCGCGGTTGGCGGTGTCGAAGCGGAAAATAGTAAGCCTCTCCCCCGCCGACCCCAATTGCGATCGAGATCAGCGATGAACGCAGTGGGTCGACGGTTTGTGGACTTTCAGGCTCGACGAACGCCTCCGTATCGAGGGAGATCCACCTTGCCTCGCGTGCGCGCTTTACCGCGTGAGACAACCCATCGAGGTTATCGACCGTTACGTAGTTGACCTCTTTTTTGGGCTTCTCCTCGACCGGTGCCTGAACAGCGATATCCCTGGCGAGTGAATGAAACTCCAGCTCGATGTAGAGATCACGCAGCCGAAAATAATCGGGTTCCTTTATGCGCAACGCATCGAGATCGAGCGTTACCGCCAAATCGTCGCGAATAGTTACTAATTCCTTGGAAAGTCGCGCGTTCTCCGCGTGTTCGAGCAAAGCTTCACGCGGACGTTTCTTGGTGATCTCGGGCGCGTGCTCGAGGATCGACTCCAGATGGCCGTATTGACGGACGAGCTCGGCGGCTGTTTTGTCGCCGATCCCGCGTACGCCTGGAATGTTGTCGGAGGAATCGCCAACGAGGGCGAGGTAATCCGTCACGAATTCCGGAGCTACCCCGAGCCGTTCGTCGGCATTTTCGACACTCACCCAATGCTCTTCGACGTTCGCTGAGCCGCCGCGGCCCGGATTCAGCAGCCACACTCCGGGCTTCACGAGTTGCTGGAAATCCTTGTCGCCCGATACGACGACGACGTTCATGCCGGCTTCGACGCTCTTGCTGACGAGAGTACCGATGACGTCGTCGGCCTCATAACCAGGGAGCGTGATAACCGGAATCCGGTATGCGCTCAGTATCTGGTTGATGCGATCCATTCCACGATCAAAGTCGGACTGGAGTTCTTCAGTCAGTTTTTCACGTGTGGCTTTGTAGGCAGGATAGCGCTCATGACGGAACGACAGACCCGAATCGTGGACCCAACCGACGTAATCAGGCTGGTGATTGGTCATGAGCAGGCGAAGGAACGTGGCGATCCCCCAACTGGCCGATGTATTTTCGCCCTTGCTGGTAGTGAGAGGGCGGGCGATCATCGCGAAAAACGCGCGATAGATCAGCGCATAGCCGTCGATCAGGAAGAGTCGAGGGCTGTCAGGACCTTTCATAGAATCAATATAAGACCCGCGGAGTTAGATTCTTATCTTGCTCGGCGTGCGTTGAGCGCCAAAAACTCCGTTTCGCTGGGTCTGGTTAGCTTCCACCGGCCGGTTTCGTCATAGAAGACCAGCTGTGAATTGAACTGCCGGTATTGCCAGATTTGTAGCCGGGTGGTCGAGCCCATCTGCATGGTGGTAACGCTCTGATTAACGTTTCGCTCGCTAATCTGATCCGGCTCTCCGAGAGCCACGAAGACCATTCCACGATCGGAAAGCCAGCCAGGATTATGGTCGGGCCTGAACTGAACGTTTGCAATCTGGATTCGGCTGAAGTACGCCTGCAAATCCTCGTTCGTGGCTGTCTCGGGTATCGGGTCGGTCACTCTCAGAAAGTCCGCCCATAGTGTTGCCCGCTGTGCCGGCGGCGCTGACTTCAGCGCGCTCAACCGACTTGGGTTCGCAAAATACCGCAGGTATCCGATCATGTCCTCGAAGGACATCAGCGGTATATCCTCCCCGAAGCTCACAAATAGCGGCGCTCTCACACTGTCCGGGACATCTCGGCGGCTGAACGACACCTGGGCA
The DNA here is from genome assembly GCA_036514115.1 of Gemmatimonadaceae bacterium. Lineage (GTDB taxonomy): Bacteria > Gemmatimonadota > Gemmatimonadetes > Gemmatimonadales > Gemmatimonadaceae > UBA4720. The sequence goes on along the minus strand of DATBXT010000081.1, from coordinate 28,663 downwards.
GTGCCTACTCCCACCGTGGAGATGGGTACCGATACGATTCCGCTGAAAAGGTTTCCATTTCGCGCCAGCTGTACAGAGTCACGCCACAGCTGGACACCTTTATCGTTACGAACGGTGAAGTCCACCGGCAACCGATTGCCGGAGCCATAGGCTTCGACGTAGACGGCGACAGTGCTATCCCGGCCAAACACCGCACTCGAACGGGGGCTGGCAAGAACGTTCGGAGCGGAGTCGAGAACCGATCGCCCCTTTGCCTCATAGACGAGCAACGGTGTCGACAGACCGCCCGCACCAAGCATGGGCACCGACACGGACACCTGTTGCGTCTCGCTGCGCGAACCGCCTATGTCTCGCACTGTTGCCGACAGCGTATACAGTCCCGGCGGCACGTGGAAGTAGTGCTGGAAGATCACACTTTCGTCGGATCTGTTGATCTCGCGAAATGAGCCAACCCGCACTATCTCCATTGCGTTGACGCTTCCGGCCTCGGCGTTCCCGCGATTGAGCACGAGGTTTACTTCGTACGGCGCACGGTAGCGATCACCCTCTCTGGAGAAAGTGAGAGCGCGGTTCGGCAGCGACATGCTCACGAGAACGAGCGTCGTATCGGGTGTTTTGCTGGCAAAGGCGGAGATCTTTCCCACAAATGCGACAGGATTGGGCGCGGCGATCAAACCAATCTGGCGGTACAACTCGCTTATGTCCGGCGCCTGTTCTCCGACGGGCGGGAGGACCCGGGGGTCGGGCGCCGGATTCACGTGCGCCGCAGGCGAGCTGCTGCATGCAGCCAAACCAGAGAAGACAATCAACAGGGCTAAGCAGATTTTTGACATTGTCGGCATGAACGGAAATACCCTATCCGGCATTTGTGGTTTCTATTAGCTTCGCGGCGTGTCTCGCGAACAGATGGTCGGCACTCCTGTCGCCGGCTATACGCTCAAGAAAGAAGTAGGCGAAGGAGGAACCTCTTCCGTCTATCTTGCCGAACATCCGAATCATGGCACTGTCGCGCTTAAAGTGCTACGGGAGAAGCTGCGACAGGATACGACCGCTGTCGCCCGGTTTGTTCGCGAAGCAAAATATGGCGCACGCGTAAGACACCCGAACGTCGTCGAGACCATCGAGATCGGGCAGGCCGATAATGGTCTCCACTTTCTTGCCATCGAGTGGGCTGAGGGCGAGATACTCGAGCGTTACGCAAAACAAAACGCGCCTCTTCCCCCCGACGAGGTCGCGACGATCGTCTCGCAAATCGCCGCTGGTGTTCAGGCGGCCCACGATGCGAACATCGTGCACCGGGATCTGAAACCCGAGAATGTCATGTACGACCCGAAGACCAGGCTTGTAAAGCTGCTCGATTTCGGAATCGCGACGGACACACAGGCATCCAGTGATGAACGACTGACCCGCGCTGGTTTTTTTGTTGGAACGCTGATGTACATTGCGCCCGAAGCGCTGTCTGGCGAGATAGTAACCGCGGCTGCTGATCAGTACAGCCTGGCCACAATCGCCTACTTCCTCCTGACCCGCTGTCTCCCGTACACCGCCAAAGCACCCAGGGAGATGTTCACGCAGCTGCTGACGATGCCTCCGATTCCGCTCAAGGATGCCGGAGGTGAAGACCTGAACTTTTCCACCGAGCTGAACGACGTGGTCATGCGGGCTTTATCGCGGGTACCCGGAACCCGCTATCCAACCGTCAGGGCGTTCGCGAATGCATTTGCGGAAGCAGCCGTAATCCCACCAGACCAACCCAAAATGCTGGACAAGTTCAAAGGTCTACTTAGACGCAACAGATAGATCCGCAGGATCTACCGGTAACCATAGAGTGAACGTCGATCCTTTGCCGAGTTCGCTCTCCAGCTCCACCATTCCGCCAATGAGCGCCGCGAGCCGGCGGGAGATCGCCAGGCCCAGACCAGTCCCCCGTTCAGCGGACTTCCCACGCGGGCCGGCATCGATCTGCTCGAACTCCTCGAAAATCCGACTCTGATTTGCGGGGTCTATCCCGATTCCGGTATCGATCACCTGGATGCCGATCCATGGCGTCGCGAGCACGGAGTGGCGCTCTCCCTGTGCCGGGCCCGGACCACTGTCCGGTAAGGAATCAACAAGCTTGGTGCGGATCACGATCCCGCCTTCGTTGGTGTATTTCACCGCATTACCAAGCAGATTCACAAGAATCTGCCGTAGGTGAGTAGGATCCGTTCTGATGCGTGGAAGAGCGGCACCCATGACGAGGGAAAGACTCAGGCTCTTTTCGCTTACCAGCGACTCTATCTCGCTTGCTACATCGAGAACGAACGGACGCAAATCGATTGTCTCGGTGTGAATCTCCAATCTGCCGGCCGCCATTTTCGCCAGATCGAGAACCTGGTCGACCAGATGCCGCAGGTGGTTTGCCGACGCCTCGATACGCTCGACGGGCTTTACCTGCCGGGGAGCCAGGTCACCGTACACGCCCTCTCTGAGTAGATCGACAAAGCCGACGATGGCATTGAGCGGCGTCCTCAGCTCGTGGGAAACGTTCGCCAGGAATTCGCTCTTCATGCGATTGACGCGCAGCAGCTCGGAGGAAAGTCGCTCGAGCTCCTTTGAACGCTCTACAAGGCTGCGTGCCTGACGACGTTCGTGCCGAAGCACGAGGGCAAGACCCAGCACCGTCGCAAGTGAAAGGATCCAACCAATGAGTCCGGTCCAACGATCTATCGCGATCTGGGAAAGCGCGTGCATTGACTCGAATCATAAGAATCCGTAACCTCCGGCACCATGTCCGATGACGAGCGATTACTCAGACTTCTCGCTGACCGTTCTACCAGGCGCGGCCAATTCACGCTCGCGTCAGGCAAGCAATCGGAGTATTACATCGACGCGAGACTGACCACGATGAGCCCCGAGGGACTTTCTCTAATCGGCCGTCTCGCGCTTTCGCGGTTGCTCGATTCGGAATGGGCCGTCGACGCTGTAGGTGGTCTGACTCTGGGTGCGGATCCGATCTCTTACGCCATCAGCTTCGCCAGCGCTGATACCTTGCGTCCCCTGCGAGCCTTCACTGTTCGCAAGGAAGCGAAGGGCCATGGAACCGGAAAAACGATTGAAGGACCTTTTAGAGAAGGCGACAGCGTGGCGGTAATCGAAGATGTTATCACTACGGGTGGCTCTGCTCTCCGCGCGATTCAGTCAGTGCGGGCCGCAGGTGGAAGCGTGGCCGGTGTGCTCGCGCTGGTAGATCGCGAAGAAGGAGGCCGGCAGGCGATCGAAGCTGCCGGCGTCCCCGTGATAAGTATGACCACAGCGAGTCAAATCATCGAAGCTCTCGCGAATTGATCTTGTCACCGACGACTGGTTTCGGAATCCAGCCCGGATAGGCTGCAGATGGACGGAAGGCACAAAGGATATCGGTATACGGGAGAACGAGCTCGGTCCGAAAAAACTGGAGCATTCCCTGGCCATCGTAGGTCCCACGGAATTTGACTGGCGACATTTTCATCACCGTTCGCACGTGGCGACCAAAACTCTGCGGCGATGAGTAGTCCAGGTGATTTGCCACACGGGCTACCGAAAGGCCGGGGTTCTCAAACAGTCTGGCCGCTCGTATGAGGCGCGAAAGTGACAGATAACGTTTCGGCGCGGGTAGCTCCGCTCGAAAGAAGCGGCTCATGAGGGTGCTGGGCAAGATGTTCAGGTGTCGCGCAAGCTGGCGCACCGTGGAGATCTTGGGCGAGGAATCGAAGAGCAGCTCGAAGAAGCGCCAACAGTCCTTTGAGACTCCGGGTAGGTCGAGGCTGATCTGCGCCAGTGCGGAGCGCTGAAGATCGCTGGAGCCCTGCGATGCAAGGAGATTGCGAAGCGTCTGCCAGCCCGCGGGCATCCGGGCATCGACGAGCGTTCGTATTCCGAGTTGACCGAGAGCGAGCGTAGCATGGGGCGTAGAATTCTGAGTCTCGGTCAGCAGTGCAACAGCGGGAACTCTCGGGAACTCTCGAACCATTGCCGCCACTCGACTGGAGCTCTGCGAGCCGTACCGAGTGACGGAAATCAGAACAAGGTTTGCCTTCTGGTCTCTTAGATCAGCGAGAACTTCCTCGAGCGATTCGCGATGGAGGGGATCACATAAGCCCTGCGCCGCGGCATCGACGCGTGAACGTTCAAGTGGTGTGAGAATGGTCGTGACGGGAGTGCGGACGGACGGACGCTTGGAGTCGGCGGGCATTGGATCCTCACGGCTTGGGTGGCAACCGTTCCTTGCGCCAAGATTACACTGACTCGTCAGATACTCGTCAGGCGTGCAAAGGACGCTGCTCGCAGCGCGTGGACCATCGTCATTCCATTATATTTGCAAAGGCAAATGGTCGGGCGATCGCGCATTGGTATCTAACTGATACCTATTCGAGGAAAGTCCGGGCTCCAGTGGATAGGCTGCCAGGTAACTCCTGGGCACGGTTGGCGCGAGCTGGCCGTGACGGATCAGTGCCACAGAAAACAAACCGCCATTCTCAGGAATGGTAAGGGTGAAACGGTGGAGTAAGAGCCCACCGCGTTCATGGCAACATGAGCGGCACGGTAAACCCCAGTTGGAGCAAGGCCAAATATGCGGCGAGAGGCGTCCACCTCGATCAAGACACCGCGGGTAGGCTGCTAGAGAGCATGGGCGACCGTGCTCGTAGAGAAATGATCGTCCGAACGGCGAAAGCTGTTCGACAGAACCCGGCTTACAGACCATTTGCCCACAACTGACAACCTCCGATGATTGCATCGGAGGTTGTTTATTTCCAGGACTGGAGACGGATGAAAGAACGAGTACGCCTAGAGAACCGCGTTCAGCCCGCTTTGATCCTGTTACTGGTGGGTTGCGCCTCTTCCACCCCGCAGGCGAGTGCGCCCACTCCGATTCCCGCGATCCCTGCACCCTCTGCAGCAACACCGTCATCGTGGATGTTGAGGCTAGCGCCCGGCGCCACTGTTTATCGGATTTCCAGAAGTGGGGTTATCGAAAACACTTCTGACTCTAGCGGCGGGAGAGCGGTGACAGCGAACTCGAGCCATGAAACACTCAACCTGGAACAGCTGGGAGACACGATTGCCTTTACAGCAATCCTGGACACCTTCGCGACGACTGTGCAAAGGGAGACCACATCCTCGCAGCAGCCAGTAGCCCTTCCTTTCCAGCTCTCTGGTCAGGTTGTCGCTGATAAAATCCGCATCTCAGGCGACACCCTGGCTGACAAGTGCAATCCTGCCGTAACCGCATTGGTATCCGACCTTCACAATTTGCTGCCACGCTTCCCCGTCTCGCTCTCTGTAACGTCGCGGTGGACAGATTCGACGGATATCGTGGGTTGTCAGAGCTCGATCCCGATCAGATCGCGAGTCACTCACTCATATTCCGTTACCGGCGAGATTTCCTACGCGGACACCAGGGTGCTGGTCATTCAGCGGCTTGACTCAATTCGGGCGGAAGGCGAAGGTGCACAACAACAGCATCGGGTTGTGTTGGCAGCAATGGGCAACGGCAACGCGACCTACTACGTGGACCCGATCAGCGCTCATGTGGTGCAACTGATTACAAATCAGGATGTCGAGTTGACTGTAACGGCCTCAGGCAGGACGAATCGCTTCAGGCAAACCGCCCGGCAGGAATTCACACTGCGCCGTTAGTCCACCAGCCGGAGAGGCATCACCAGGCACATGTACGATGCTGGATCCTTCCATGCCTCGGGTTCTATCGTCGCTGCTCTCTCGGGTGCCTTGAATGTCAGACGCACTTCATCGCTCGGGATATAACGCAGTATCTCGAGCAGATAGCTGGCATTAAAACCGATATCCAGTTGGTCGCCTGTGTATCTGATTGGAAGTTCATCCTGTGCTTCACCGAGATCCGGAGTTTGCACGCTGAACTTGAGCATACCGGCATTGAAGGAAAGCCGGATCCGATGCGTCTGGTCGGAAGCAATCACTGACATTCGCTTGAGTGCACCGGCCAATGCAAGCTTGTCGGCTACCGCTACACGATCGTTGTCCTTCGGTATTACCTGTTCATAGTTCGGATATGGTCCTTCGATCAACCTCGTGAAAACTGCAGTAAAGGGCGAGCGGAAGCCGATATGATTGTCTCCCCTGGCAATTTCGAGCTCTTCCTCGGCCGGGAATAATCTTCTCACCTGCTCCAGTGCCTTCGGCGGAACTATGAGATCGCTCGCTGGCGCATTCGCAGAATCGATTGGCATCTCCATCTTGGCCAATCGATGGCCATTGGTGGCAACCATCCGCATCCGATCAGGCCTGAGCTCCCATAAGACCCCGTTCAGAATCGGCCTGCTTTCTTCTGCCGATACTGCAAAGGATGTGTGAGAGATAAGCTGCTGCAGATCTCCTGATCTGATCCGCCAACTTTCGTTGAAGCGTACTGCCGGAAATGTTGGAAATTCATCACGCGGCAGACCAAGCAGCTTGAACCGCGAACGCCCGCACTCGAGTGTTACGCGTTGTTCTCCCACAGCTGCGATTTTCACAGGAGCCGGCGGCAGTTCTCGTGCGATCTCGCTCAGCTTCTTTGCGGGTACTGTCACCGCACCAGCGGTATCGACATCAGCCATCACTTCCGTACTTACCGCTATATCCAGGTCGGTACCCGACAGCTTGATGCCCTTATCGGTGGTCTCGACAAGAATGTTCGCCAGAACCGGCAATGTGGTCTTGGCGGGAATGCTCGCTGTAACTGCCGCCAACCCTTCCTGTAGTTTTTCACGTGAAATCGTGAAACGCATCCGTGTCCCTGTGGAGTGAGCGCGGGTACTTATTAAGTCTTTTTAAAGACTCAGACTAGTAGTCGTAGAAGGCTTTGTGGAAGTCTGTCGAATGCGTCTAACTTATGAATGCAGTGAGATTTCCGCTATGCCGGATGATGTGAGGTCAGATGTTGGCAAACGCAGATATAAAGAGATCGAGAAATATTATTTATGAAACTGCGCTGGTTTCCACACGAGACATGGGCCTGAAGTTGAAAGCTTCAAGATTTCCCCGAACACGGTTAATACGGGATTTGAGCGTTGTATCTGCCGTGATATCCTGCTGCACCTTCTCGAGACTGTGGATAACTGTGGAATGATCACGGCCACCGAATGCATTACCGATTTCTACAAGCTGGGTGGACAGGAGCTCACGGGTCAGGTACATCGCAATTTGTCGAGGAATGGTGAGATTCTTGGTCCTGGTCTTTGAGCGAAGCCCATCGACTGTGACTCCCCATTCCTTGGCCACAGCTTGTTGAATTGCAAGGATCGTGAGCGCGGTAGCTGATTCCGGCTCAAATCCCTCGATTGCGCGTAACTTGTCACGAAGTGCTTCTCTCGCGACGTCGACTGTAATGTCCTTGTGCTTGAGAGAAGCATACGCCAGAAGCTTGATGATCGAACCTTCCAGCTCTCGAACGTTCGACCTAACATGCTCGGCGATAAAGTGGATTACATCATCAGGGATCGTCAGTTCGAGTCGATCGAGTTGGGCTTTTTGCTTGAGAATGGCGACACGGTGCTCAAAGTCGGGAAGACCTATGTCAGCGACCATGCCCCACTGAAATCGGCTGATTAGTCTGGCCTCGAGTCCCGCGATTTCGGAAGGCGGACGATCGCTCGTGAGTACGATTTGACGCCCAGCTTCATAAAGAGCGTTGAAGGTGTGAAAAAACTCCTCCTGTGTGGTCTCCTTCCGCCCTTTCAGGAAGTGCACGTCGTCGATCAGCAGCAGATCCGTCTCCCGGTACCGCCGCCTGAAATCCGCACCACTCCGATCCAGGATCGAGCTGATCAGTTCGTTCATGAACTGCTCTGTTCCCACGTAAGTGATTCGAGTGGTTGGGTTGCGGCGTAAAGTTTCGTGGGCAACTGCCTGCATGAGATGCGTCTTACCCAACCCAGTATCACCGTAGATAAAGAGAGGGTTGAAGGCCTTTCCCGGCGCCTGGCTTACAGCATGGGCTGCCGCGGCAGCAAGCTCATTCGACTTTCCAATGACGAAGAGGTCGAAGGTATAACGCTCACTTAGCGGAGTACCGTTTCCGTTAAGCGCTGGTGAGGCTTTCGTCGCTCCAGCCGGCGGGCTGACGAAAAAATCCATCTGCGATCGGCGCTTTCTTTCCTCGTTGACCCGGAATACGACATTGAGCGGGTGTCCCAATACAATAGGAGCGTAGCTCGACAGTAGCTCGCTATGCTTTGAGTCGTTCCAATCCGCGGTGAACTGGTCAGGGGCACCGACGAAGATTGTGCCGCCTTCTATTGATAGAGCTTCAGTAGGCTCGAGCCAGGCTTGGAACGTTTGGTCGGGAAGCTCCTGGCGGGCACGGTCGAGGATGCGTTTCCAGACTTCGGCGGGACTCAGCGACATGACGCGACACCCTAGCCCATTTATGTGGAAAAGTCAAACAACGCAGATCCGAAGCGCCTCACCTGACTTGAACTATCTTCAATGGTGAGATAGTTTTACCCGCTTCGCACTGCAGTTTGTAATTCCGGTTTCTGGAGTCAAGTAATGGGCAAGCCCACCTATCGTCCTCGTAATAAGCGGCGCATTCGTACCCATGGTTTTAGGTTGCGAATGGCTACTAAATGGGGACGCGAAGTTCTTAGTCGCCGCCGCAAGAAGGGACGTAAACGGCTAACTGTTCAGTTGCCCACCAAATACGCCGGCGCCTAAAACTCTTAGCTTCCCACGTCGGTCGAGGCTTACGAGCGAGACCGAGCTGGAAGCGCTAAGACGTACAGGGAAGCGAATGCAAACCGAGCATCTGGAAGCTCGAGCATCTGCTTCCCTGTTGCTGTATCCACGGGTTGGCGTCGTCGTACCTAAACACAAGCGTAGAATAGTCGACAGGAATAGAATCAAACGTCGGCTCCGGGAAATTGTTCGAAGTGCCTTGTTGCCCAATCTCGGCAGCATCGATCTTTTGATTCGGGCAAAACCGGAAGCATATATCTCTACGTTTCAACAACTTGCCGAGGATGTCGGCCTGATTGGCGAATGGGCTGCCAGGATTAAACGCTGACCAATGCGCACGGTCTTCATTCTCCTGATTCGCGGCTACCAGCTCGCAATTTCTCCGCTGTTCCCCGCAAGCTGTCGTTACTATCCGACATGTTCCGCCTATGCGATCGAGGCGTTCAAACGCCACGGTACGCTGATGGGAATGCGATTGACAATCAGTCGAATTCTCCGCTGTCACCCCTTCCGGCCGGGCGGTTACGACCCGGTTCCCTGAATGGATAAGCGTTTTTTTCTGGCTCTTTTTCTGTCGCTGATCGTGATTGCACTTTCGCAGCTTCTTTTTCCGCCGCCAAAGTCGACTCGGTCGGCCCAGCAAGCAGCCAATATGCGTGACTCAGCTGCTCACGCGAGTTCCACTGCGCGCTCGACTGAAAGCATCGCCACTTCTTCTCCAGCTGCTTCTGCGGTCGGCGCGGTGATCCGTCCCGCAACCGGGAGCGAAGGGCAAAAGGCCACGGCGGCCGTTGCCGCTGAAACTAGGTCCGTCAGCACTGCCAAAGCGATTTACGTCTTCAGCAATATTGGCGCGGCACCTTCGTCAGTAGTGCTCCGGGACTACATGAATCGATCAATCAAAGGTGGTCCAGTCACATTCGGCTCGTTGGCCGGCCCCTTGTTGAGTTACCGGCTGATTACTGCAACGGACACGGTAGATCTATCGAAGCTCTCTTTCGTACCCTCTCATGGCAAAACCGCGACTGGCGACGAGACAGTCACCTACGCGGCTACAGCAGGAACCCACAACGTCTCAATTTCCTACACAGTTCCGCACGATACGAGTGCCAGCTATTTAATTCGGGTCGACGGACGACTGAGTGGCGTTCAGTCACCGGCGTATCTAATTAGCGGGCTTCCGAAAACCGTAGAACCCACCGAGGCAGACACAGTCAGCGACCACAGAACGCTGGCTTACAGCTTCAAGCCACAGAAAGACCACTCTCGCAGCGTTCTCTTCGGCAGTCTGGATCCTGGAGAAAAGACTCTTGAAGCCGGCCCACTCAACTGGGTAGCGGTCAAGAACAAGTACTTCGTCTTCGGCATCCTGGCGCATCCAAACGGAACGCCCTTCAGTGAGGCGAATCTCACGGGTGGGCCTCGGACCTCGAAGGTCGCGACAACGGCGGCCGCAGACGTAGTCCAGGAGATTCGGAACGGGGCGTTTTCCTACGACATCTATGCTGGTCCACAGGAGTCGCAGCGACTGTCGCGCGTCGGCCGCGATTTCGATCACGTGAATCCGTATGGCTGGAGATTTCTCCAGGGAGTGGTTCACCCAATCGCATCCAAGGTCATCCAGGCGCTGCTGTGGATGCACAACCGGTTGAACCTTACGTACGGGTGGGTGCTGGTAATCCTCGGAGTTCTGGTAAGGCTCGCGCTATGGCCTCTCAATCAGAGCACTATGCGCTCCAGCCTCAAGATGCAGGAGCTGCAGCCCAAGCTTGCGGCGGCACAGAAAAAGTACAAAGACCCGGTGCAGCAGCGGGAAGCGATAATGAAAGTCTACAACGACGCTGGCGTCAGCCCTTTTGCCGGATTGACTGGCTGTCTACCCGCGCTGCTGCCGATGCCGATCCTCTTCGCGCTGTTCTTCGTTTTCCAGAACACGATCGAATTCAGGGGTGTTCCGTTTCTCTGGCTGCATGACATCTCGGTGAAGGACCCCTTCTACATTCTGCCGCTGTTGATGGGCGCATCCATGTATGTGCTCTCGTGGATTGGAATGCGTAATGCTCCTCCAAATCCACAGGCGAAGATGATGGGCTACATGTTCCCGGTGATGATGACAGTGGTGCTGATCAACATGGCCTCGGGACTCAACCTGTACTACACCGCTCAGAACATTGCCGCGCTCCCACAACAGTGGATGCTTGCTCGCGAGCGGGCGAAGACGCGACCGGCGGGATAGGGGGAAGGATGCTGCGTGTCACGTATATTGGTCACGCAACGCTACTAATTGAGCTGGGAGAACGGCGCATTCTGACCGACCCCAACTTCGATCCGGCACTCGGCAAATTCCTGCGTCGCGTAAGCTCTCCCGGGATTCCGCTCGCTGAGTTACCGAAGCTGGACGCGATCCTCCTAACGCACGCGCACGCTGATCACCTGTCCTTCGACTCGCTGGATGCGCTGCCGTCCGACATTCCTTTGTTCGCTCCTCCTCCGGTCGCCAAGTGGCTGTCGAAGCAAGGATACTCTCACGCGGTACCGGTCGCGCCTGGAGAGGCTGCACAGCTCAACGGGGTAAGTATCAGCGCGGCAGCGGCGACTCATAAGGGAAATCGATACGGAATAGATCGCTGGCGTAGCGCAGCTAATATGTATCTGATAGATACTAACAAAACCTCCTGCTTCTTCGCGGGGGACACGGCGCTGATGCCCGACACTACGCACCTGGTCGAAAAGCATCTTCTGGAAAAAGGACGTGTCCTGGATCTGGCTCTGCTGCCGATCGGACATGCACCGCGGTGGAAGCCTGGGTTCCGCAAAGGTCATTTGACCAGTAACGATGCCCTGACGTTGTTCGAGAGGCTAAAGGCCAAATATTTCATCCCCTACCACTGGGGAACGTTCAATCACGTCACGTCGACGGCGTTCGACGCCATCGACAGGCTGCGGCAGACGCTGCAGGACCACCCGCTGCATCCTGCGGTGAAGATCCTGGAGCCGGGAACGACTTTCGAGCTGCCGACCGGGAGCGTGTGAGCTCCGACGTTTTCCGGCACCAGGACACGATCGTCGCCGTTGCGACAGCACCCGGACGGGGCGCAATCTCGCTGGTCAGGCTGAGCGGTCCGGACGCATTCGCCATTGCCGCAAAGCATGTAAGGCACATGCCGGGAGAACCTCGTCTCGCACGGCTGAGCGGTTTCTTTCGTGGGAGCGAGAAACTAGACGAAGCATTGGTGACCTTTTATCCGGCACCAAACTCCTTCACCGGAGATGACACCGTCGAGTTATCAACACACGGTGGTTCCCTGGTACCTAACTCAATAGTTGCGGCGCTAACGGAGTCGGGAGCAAGGCAGGCCCTCGCTGGCGAGTTCACCCGCCGAGCAGTGCTCAACGGGAAGCTGGATGTCGTGCAGGCCGAAGCGATCGGCGATCTCATCGACGCCAGCTCACGTGCCATGCAGCGGGCGGCTATCAATCAACTCGACGGCGGTCTGTCGCGACGGCTAATCGGTCTGCGGGATAAGCTCCTCGAGCTGGAATCGCTCATTGCCTACGATGTTGACTTTCCCGAAGAAGATGATGGACCAATTCCGCGGGCCAGGGTCGAAGCAGCAGCGGCATCGGTACTGGAGCTACTCGACCAGCTCATTTCTACGGCCCCGGTAGGTGAGATAGTTCGTGAGGGAGCGGTTGTGGTTATTGCCGGACCGCCGAACGCCGGCAAATCTTCGCTGTTCAACGCTCTCATCGGCAGATCGAGAGCAATTGTGACTGACATTCCCGGGACCACACGCGATGCACTCGAGGGCGTGGTCGATACCGGCAAGTGGCCACTGCGCCTGGTGGATACCGCAGGTCTTCGGCATACCGATGATCGGATCGAGAAGCTCGGTATCGAAGTAAGTGAACGGTACCTCTCCAGTGCGGAGGTAGTGCTGGCCTGCGCCGAGAACGTCGAGGGGCTGGAGCAAATCTCCGGGGCGATCGCTGAGAGAACCGGATCGCCCATGATACGTGTCCGTACAAAAGCTGACTTAGTCGCTAATAGCGAATATATCCCGTCGCCAGTAATTTCCGTGAGCGCCGAGACAGGATCCGGCTTGAAGGAGCTGCTGGCAGCGATCGATAGCGCGATCGACCAGCGTCAGGGAATTCTTCCCCATGATCTGCCGATTCTTACGCGCGTTCGCCACCGAAAGGCACTTGAGGCAGCTCTCGAGGAGGTTGCCCGGTTTCTGGAAGCCTGGCGGAGCCAGAAACTACCGGCGACTGTCGCCGCGGTCCATCTGCGAACCGCTGTTTCGGAGTTGGAGGAGCTGGTCGGCACATTTGATGTAGACGATGTGCTCGACCGGCTATTCAGCTCTTTCTGTGTGGGTAAATAGCTAGGCTGATGCTGCGGAAGAGCCGGCGATCGATGTGATTTCAGCGGCGCTTGCTCTAATGGCCCATGCCAAACCGCGCGTGTTCACTGCCGCCTCGACCATCTTGGTGCCGAGGAAATAACCACTACGCTCGGGGAAGATGTGACGATCGACGGTACGAGCATCGTCGCTCATTCCACCCGACAGGTACCTGAGACGAAGTCCCAGCCCTGCGCGATCGAGGTCGTTGCCAACTGCGCGGGTCATAACCGGCTCCAGCTCGCGGACGGTGGCATACTCACGCCTGGTGTAGCCGTAATATTCCCAGGCAGCATGTCCGGGACTGATCGTCCGGGAAGCAACCGTGGCGAGTCCTTCGTTGATCATCAGCTCGCGGAGACTCGCACGTCTACCGGTTTCCCAGTAGGAGTAGTAGCCGCCGGCATCATCGATGAGCTGTTTGAGCTCACTGCGGCTGGTCGGAGAGGTATACCGGACCGTGTGAGCGATTTCGTGAGCGAGCCAGAGCGGAATGAGCTCGGGATCCAGACCAAGACCCTGAGTTTCCGGATTGGTCACGCTGGTGAAATGCTCCAGGCAAACGAATGCGACGCCCTTTCCTTCGACGACGAGCTCACCGGCGTTGGCCGCGCCTACGCCAACCATGAGAACAACATCGACGTCGGTGTCACTCTCAAAGAGGGTACGGCATTGCTCTTCAGTGTTTCGGGCGAGAGAGACGACATCGATTCTCTCGAGCATTGTACGGAGGTCTACGCGGCTTGCAAGTGCTGCGGATCGAACGACTTCCAGAAAATGAGGTCCGGCGGGATCTAATACGTAGTTGTGCCAGTAGGCCTCAAGGAAGCGACGGTGGGTTTCGAAGTAGCGGAGATAGGCGGCGACACGGTCTGTACTGTTGTGAACTGCGAAGAAGTCAGGCAGTAGGTTGATGAGCATCAACCACCAGGTCGCGGGTTGGGAGGCATTCGCGTTTTTGCGATGCGAGAAGATACAATCGACCCAATTTCTCAACAAGGCCGATCTCCTTCACCGGAAAATCTCAGTGTTGGCACAATTATTCCCTATCCAATTTGGCAAACGAGGTACACGGGTCTGGATAGGAGGAGACGCTATGACAACGCTGCGTGCAATCGAGCTTCGTTGCCCCGTGTGTGACAATGAGTTCAAATCTCAGAGCGTGGTCTCGACGAATGCATTCGGCGGGAAGCGCACGGATTTTCATGAGCGGGCCGCCGGGACCCAACCGCTCGCCTATCTCATACATATGTGCAGCGAGTGCGGCTACTCCGGGGGAGAAGCCGACTTCACCACTGCCGCTGACGTCAGCCCTGTGCTGAAGCAGCAGGTATTCAAGGAGCTCGCTCCTCTTCGGCCAGCACTCGTTTGTGGCTCTGAGAAGTATGAGGCTGCCGCGAAGGTAGCTCGCTGGCAGGGCACCGACCCAAGGCACATCGCCGACCTCCTTCTAAGAGCAGCGTGGTGCTGTGTCGACGAAGGTGACGTCGAGGCGGAGAGGTATTTCCGCCGGCACGCAGCGTGGATGTTCGAAGAGGCGCTGAGCGCATACGACGGCGTGCCCAGAGAAGAGCGGGCGATCCTGACCTACCTGGTCGGAGAGCTTTGGAGGAGAATCGGCGACGTCCGGAAAGCAGCAGCCTGGTTCGAGGCAGTGCCCAACGAGGTGACCGACCTGCAGAATCAGCAGTGGGTCATCGACGCCGCTGATCAACAGCGGCTGAACCCGAGGGAGTGGTTCGGCTAGATCACCTCGTTCCGAACAGCCTGTCGCCGGCGTCTCCGAGACCCGGCAGAATGTACCCCTGACTATTCAGTCCGCGATCGAGCGCCGCGCAGTAGATCTGCACATCGGGGTGAGCGCTGCTCAGGTAGTGAACTCCCTCTGGAGCAGCCACCAGGCAGAGAAAGCGAATGCGGTTGGCCCCCGCTCTCTTAAGTGAAGACACGGCCGCGGCGGCACTGCCTCCTGTCGCCAGCATCGGATCCAGCAGAAAAAAATCGCGTTCCGCAGTGTCCCCCGGGACCTTGAAGTAGTAGTCGACGGGCTGCAGGGTGGCATGATCACGGTAGAGACCGATGTGTCCCACGCGAGCGGACGGGACCAGCCTGAGAATACCTTCGACCATGCCGAGGCCGGCGCGCAGAATGGGAACGAGCGTCAGCTTCTTCCCGCTGATGTGGTAACCGGTAGCACTTTCCAGTGGCGTGCAGACTTCCCGGGGCTCAAGACTGAGTTCACTGGTTGCCTCGTACGCCATTAGCATGGCGATCTCGTCCACGAGCTCCTTGAAGTGCTTCGTCTCGGTCTTTTGGTCGCGCAGAATCGTCAGCTTGTGCTGAACAAGCGGATGCCGGATAATAGTCAGAGACGGGAACTCCTTTACGCGCTCAATCATCCTGACCCCAAATTTCCGGCACGGCATTGTAGATGCTCACCGGCTCATAATCTCCAATCCCTGATGAAAGAATACCAGGCTGTGGTGGTCAAACTCACCCGTCACACTCGCGAAGACGAAGATACTCTAACCGATCTTCTCAATGAGAGAAGCAGAGGTGGGTGGGAGCCAGCGCTGATGTCACAGGACGAGCAGCGCCTGACCATCCTCTTTCAGCGCGACGCGGTAGCAGAAGGATAGCTCTCTGGAAATAACATTTGTCGGCGCGGCCCGTGAGGTTACAGGGTCCTGTCATCTGCTGCATGTAAATGGTCGTACAGTGGCGCTCGACTGCGGGATGTTTCAGGGGAAGCGGCAGGAAAGCGCCGACAAGAACCGGAAGCTTCCACTCCCCATCGAAGATCTGGACGCTGTCATCCTTTCCCACGCGCACATAGATCATTCTGGCCGTCTTCCCTTCCTGGTGGCCGAAGGGTATTCGGGCACTATCTGGGCAACTTCCGCAACGCGGGATCTTTCCGCGGTCATGCTCGCTGATTCAGCTCACATTCAGGAAAGGGACGCGGAGTTTCTCGCCAAACACAAAAAGGGATTCATCGAGCCCCTCTACGGGCTTCGACATGCCGTACGTACGATGGAGTTAATGGTCGGAGTTCCGTACAACAAAACCTTTGATGTGGTGCCCGGCGTTCGTGCGACGTACGTCGACGCCGGCCACATTCTGGGCTCCGCCTCCGTGCTCATCGACTGCACCGAGGGTGACAAAACCAAACGCCTTGTTTTTTCAGGCGACATTGGCCGAACGGGACTGGCGATCGTTCGTGATCCCGTCCCGCCTGAAGGCGCGGACGCGCTGATCATGGAATCGACGTACGGCAACCGCGATCACGAGTCTGTCGAAGGAGCCCGGGCGCAGTTAGCGCAGGTCATAAGAGAAACGGCCGCGCGCGGGGGTCGGGTGCTCATCCCCGCGTTTGCCGTAGGCCGGACCCAGGAAATGATTTACGCACTGCACGGGCTCGTGCGTGAAGGGGCAATTCCTCCAATACCGATCTATGTCGATAGCCCGCTCGCCATTGATACAACGACGGTGTTCGAGATGCATCCCGAGACCTTCGACCGCTCCGAAGAGATGGTTCAGAAAGCAAAGGAGCTCTTTCAGTTCGAGCTGCTCCACTATACCCGCGATGTCGAAGAGTCGAAGGCACTCTCGCGGGCGAACGGGCCAATGGTCATAATCGCCGCCTCAGGAATGATGGAGAACGGGCGCATAGTGCATCACCTCGCGCAGGGGGCGAGCAACCCTCGCAACACCATACTGGTCGTCGGCTTTCAAGCCGAACACACACTTGGCCGCCGGGTCGTAGAGCGCCAGCCGGTTCTGCAGATATTCGGTGACGATGTCCCGCTTAATGCGCGAGTCGAGATTATCGACGGATACAGCGCCCACGCAGACAGGACCGAGATGACGAACTGGCTTGGCCGGGTGAAAGAGAAATCACCGAACCTGGGACCGATCTGGCTCGTGCACGGCGAGGCCGATGTCCAGGACGAATTCAGGACAGCGCTCACCGCGCGTGGCTACACCGTGGAATGCCCGGAGCCTCACACGAGGCACGTCTTCTAGCGTAGTTTCCAGAATGAAACGCGCGAGAGCGGCAGCAGCGAAAGCGGCAGCGAAAGCCAGACAAATTGCGAGGTTCGCACGACGGGTTCTCGCCGTACTCGTGGCCGTAGTTTTTATTTTCTGGATCGTGTCCCTCTCCGCCGTTTTCACCTGGAGTAACAGAGACGAAGCCCGGCCTGCTCAGGCCATCGTTGTCCTTGGCGCGGCGCAATACGCGGGAAAACCCTCGCCCGTACTTCGGGCGCGGCTTGATCATGGGCTCGATTTGTGGAACCGCCGCCTTGCTCCGCTTCTGATTCTTACCGGGGGAACTGGCGTCGGCGACACGACGAGTGAAGCCGCCGTTGGGCGAACCTACGCCAGGAAGCACGGCGTTCCGGATACCGCCATACTCGAAGAAGATGCGGGGCGAACAACGAGCGAGTCCATGCGCGCAGTCGCCGGAATCCTCGAGGTTCGCGGCCTGCAGAGCGCACTCCTGGTAAGCGATCCGTTCCACATGCTGCGGCTGCGGATACTCGCACGCCGATTTGGTTTTACGCCGTACACTTCGCCGACTCAGACCAGTCCGATCTCTCCCAATCGGGAAGAGAGATGGAAGTATATTTTCAGTGAGTCGGTGAAAGCACCGCTCGCCTTCTTTTTCGAGAGGAAGCTGTGATCAGAAAGAGATCGTCCATGTACTTAGTAACGCTCGGCTACTTATTAACGGCTGCGGCGATGCCACCCGGTCTTGGTGGCCAGGCAATCCCCAAAATCCGGTTCGAGAAGTACACGCTCCCCAACGGCCTGGAAGTCATTCTGCATGAAGACCATTCCACGCCGATTGTTGCGGTCGACACGTGGTATCACGTTGGTTCCGGAGACGAGGCGCTGGGCCGCACCGGGTTCGCGCACCTCTTCGAGCACATCATGTTCATGGGGTCCCAGCATGTTGCCGTCGGACAGTTCGACCAGTTGCTCGAGGCCGCGGGCGCGAACAACAATGGCTCGACAACCGAAGACCGCACCAACTATTACGAAACCCTGCCCTCCAACGCGTTGCCCCTCGCGCTCTGGCTCGATGCGGATCGGATGGGATTTCTGCTGCCGACGATGGACCTGCCCAAGGTCGATCTGCAGCGCGATGTGGTGAAGAACGAACGCAGACAGCGTGTGGACAACGTGCCGTACGGCCGGGCCGACGAGATCATTCTGGCCGCACTGTATCCAAGGTCTCACCCGTACTCATGGCCGGTGATCGGCTCGATGACGGATCTGAGCGCCGCATCTCTGGGAGATGTGCAGAACTTCTTCAAAACCTACTATGCTCCGAACAACGCAACGCTGACGATCGCCGGCGATTTTGATCCGCCAACTGTAAAGAAGCTGGTGTCGCAGTACTTCAGCGGGATTCCCCGCGGTCCGGAAGTGAAGCGTCGCGTGAGCGTTCCCGCTGTTTCCATTCCCCGTGATACCTTCCTCGTCCTCGAGGACAAGGTCCAGCTCCCGCGGGTGTTCTACACTTGGCACTCGGTGAAGGGATTCTCGAAGGACGACGCCGCCCTCGACCTTCTGGCTCAGATCGTAGCGAACGACAAGAACTCCCGTCTCTACAAGAAACTGGTGTACGAGCTGCAAACTGCGCAGAACGTCAGCGCATTTCAGGATGGGTCCCGCCTCGATGGCAAATTCCAGATCGAAGTCACGCCCAAACCCGGTCAGAAAGTTCCCGACATAGATCGTGTGGTGAGAACCGAGATCGCCAACATCATCAGCAACGGCGTCACCCAGCGGGAGCTTCAACGCGCGCAGAACGTCTACAAGGCCAGCTTTCTGAATCGCCTCGCGAGCGTGCTTGGCAAGGCCGAAGTTCTGAACTCCTACAATTACTTCATCGGCAACCCCGATTACGTGCAGCAGGACGCGGCACGTTATGATCGCGTGACAGCCGCCGATGTTCAGAGAGTCGCAAAAACCTATCTCGGTCAACCGAAAATCGTACTGACCGTAGTTCCCGAAGGGAAAAAAGAGATGATGCTAACCGCTAGCGGAGGCGATCGATGAAACTCCGTGCTTTAATGGCCTTCACGGCGCTCACGCTGACTGGTGCGCCCCTCTCCGCACAAGTCGCTGTCGATAGAACGAAACCACCCGAGCTCGGACCGCCGCCGCGAGTATCGCTGCCTCCGATCCTCACCAGGCAGCTGCCCAATGGCCTCAAGCTGATGATCGTCGAACAGCATGAGCTTCCTCTCGCCGACTTCGTTCTGCTCGTTGGAAGCGGGGGCACGGCGGACCCGACCAGCAAAACCGGCGTGGCAAACCTTACGGCTTCGATGCTGAGAGAAGGAACCACGACACGAAAGAGCCTGGACATTGCCGATCAAACGTCCTTCCTCGGCGTGAGCCTCAGTCCACAGGCAAGCTGGGAATCGAGCACGCTGTCGTTGCATACTCCGACCGCCCAACTCGACAGCGCGCTCGCTCTGTTCGCGGATGTCGCGCTTCACCCATCGTTTCCGGCCAACGAATTCGACCGGATCAAGAAGAACCGGCTGACCGAGCTGCTACAGTTGCGTGACCAGGGGCCAGCGATTGCCAACCTGGCATTTCCAGCAATTCTCTATGGAAGCGCACATCCGTACGGTGCTCCGCTGATCGGCACCGAGGCCTCCGTCACCGGCCTCACGACCGCTGATTTGCAGTCCTACTACCAGACGAATTTCAAACCGAACAATTCAACGCTCATTATCGTCGGTGATGTGAATCCGGCGCAGATCGAACAGAAGATCAATGCGCTGTTCGGCAGCTGGCAGCGCGGTGACGTCGCTCCGCTCACCTACAACGAGCCGCCGAAGGCAGGCACGACGACCATCTATCTGATCGACAAGCCGGGTGCAGCGCAATCGTCCTTCCGCATCGGTGCCGTTGGCGTCCCGCGTTCGACGAAGGACTTCTTCGCTCTCACGGTGATGAATACGATCCTTGGCGGATCGTTCAGCAGCAGACTCAATCAGAATCTGCGTGAAGCCCGTGGATACACCTATGGTGCGGCTTCACGCTTCGACATGAGGCGAGCGGCGGGTCCATTCACCGCCTCCGCGGAAATTGTATCAGCCAAGTCTGATTCAGCTCTGATCCAGTTCATGAAGGAACTGAATGGCATCCGCCAAGCGGTGCCGGCTGATGAACTGTCGCGGGCGAAGCGATATCTGCAGCTGCAGCTCCCGGGTAACTTCGAAACGACTCAGCAGATTGCGTCTGCCCTCGTTCCAGTCGCCCTGTACGGTTTGCCGCTGGACTACTACAACAACTACGTGCAGAGCATTGAAGCAGTCACTCAGACTGACGTTGCGCGAGTTGCGCAGCAGTACATCAATCCGGGATCGCTTGCCATCCTGATCGTTGGTGATCGGAAGACAATCGAACAGGGGTTGAAGGCAACCAACGTTGGGCCCATCTCGATCAGGAACATGACGGGTCAGACGGTCCAATAGTCCGAAACTTTCGCGAGACGAAAAAGGGCATGACTGCGGTCATGCCCTTTCTTGTTGAGGATAAGCGTTTATCGGTAGGTGCAAGGCAGCGCGAAACCATTGCCAGTATTTGTCGCCGGCGACCTCGGCGATGTCGTTGTGTCCGGCGTTCTCCACCACCAGGAGATGGCCCTTTCGTCGCGCACACTCGAACACCTCGTTGCCCATTCGCACGGGAACGACCCGGTCGCGCGTACCATGGACAACAGAAACCGGCACATCCAGGTCAGCGACCACCCGGATCGTGTCGAAATGGATTCGTGAGATAGCACGCCACACCAGCACCACCGGCGGAACGACAAACAGTCTGGCCATTGCCCGGGCCGACGAGAACGGGGCCTGTAGCAGAAGCGCCGAAGGCGGATGTAATTCGGCAAGCTCTGCGGCGACACCGCTGCCGAGCGAGTGGCCAAAGTACGCAACGCGTTCTCGCGGGACCCCGAAGGCTACCCGCAAATGATCGTACGCAGCGCGGGCGTCGAGCCTGCTGCTCTCGTACGTCGGTGATCCGCCGAGGGACATGTAGCCACGATACTCGGCGAGAAATACCGCGTAACCGGTGCGCCGCTCTACCGCTCGGGCCCAATCGATCTGCCAGACCGCGAGGTCGGCGTTGCCGTGAAAGCAAAGCAGCACTCCTGGTGCGCTCGCTGGATCGCCAACCATAAAGGCGAGCAACGGCTGGCCGTCGACTGCGTCGTACGTGACTCTGCCTGTCAGAGGCGGCTCTCCGAGCATCCGCGGAGGCTGAAACAAAATCCGCTCCTGCTTACGCCAGAGCAACAAAAGCGCGGCAAGAACCAGGACAAGCAGAAGCAAGACCGCGATCACGTCACCAAACCAAGGGGGTTCCAACGGGTTTGCATGGCGGGCAATTTACGTCAATGCGAATTCCGGTAGAAACCTTCCGGCTCGACAACGGGCTGTTCGTAACCCTGTCGGAAGATCATACCGCGCCGATTGTAGCCGTGAATCTGTGGTATCACGTGGGCTCGGCGAACGAGAGAGCAGGAAGAACCGGATTCGCTCATTTGTTCGAGCACATGCTCTTCCAGGGCTCAGCACACGTTGGATCAAATGAGCATTTCGAGCTGATCCAGCGCGCCGGCGGAACGCTTAACGGATCGACCTGGCTGGAACGCACCAATTACTTCGAGACCATGCCGTCGAACGAGCTTGCTCTGGCTCTCTGGCTGGAAGCCGATCGTATGGGTGAGCTCCTGCCGGCGATGACGCAGGAAAAGCTGGATACTCAGCGTGACGTGGTGAAGAACGAGCGCAGGTGGGCGGTGGATAACCAGCCCTACGGTACAATGTTGGAAAAATTGCAGGAGCTCGTCTTCCCCCCGAGCCATCCTTTCCAGCACTCTCTGATCGGGTCGATGGAGGATCTGTCAGCAGCGTCCCTGGACGACGTCGCGCAGTTCTTCGCGACCTACTACACCCCCGACAATGCGGTCCTTTCGATCGCAGGCGATTTCGACTCAGAAGAAGCCCGGACGTTGATCCGCGATTACTTCGGGCCGATACCCAGGGGAAAGGGAAAACCTCCCTTGCCGTCGATGACACTTCCACCGGTTTTCGGCGCGCCCCTTCGGGAAGTCGTGTACGACAATGTCAGTCTCCCCAGACTCTTCATGGCCTTCCGTTCTCCAATCTTCGGCAGCGATCAGTACTACGCGGCCAGTGTTGCATCCGCGCTGCTCGGAATGAGAAAGGGAAGCCGACTTCATCGCGTATTGGTGAGGGAACGTCAGATAGCTGCGGATGCCGGCGCCTTCACGCTGGACCTGGCGAAGGGCTCAGACTTGCTGGTTGTAGACGTGATGGCGAGGCCTGAAATCCCGGTTGCCCAGCTCGAGGAAGAGGTCGAGCATGAGATCGATCAGCTTCATCGAGACGGAGTCTCCGAGAGCGAAGTGAAACGGGCAAAAGCCTTGATCGAGACGGATCTCATCGCTTCTCTTCAGTCCGCGGGTGAACGGGCAGACAGATTGTCGATGTTCGCCACCTACTTCGGCCGCCCTGAGCTGATCAATGAACAGGTCAATCGTTACCGATCGGTGACGGCGAAGCACGTGAATGATCTCGTCGGCGAACGGTTCGGTGAAAACAACCGGGCGAGTCTGATCTACGTGCCGCGGGAAGGAGTGGAGTCGGAGGACATGCTCGAAGCGGCAGCGGGCGCTCGCTGATGGTTACAACGCTTCGTCCAAAACCGGGTGCTCCCCGGAACTACCGCTTCCCCATATTCGTGCACGAGGAGCTGCCGAACGGGATCCGGCTCGTAACAGCGCAGGTGTCGAAGCTTCCCGTCGTGACAATGTTGATTCTCGTCGACGCCGGCTCGACAAACGACGCCTCAGGGAAAGAGGGAGTCGCCGCGCTCGTCGCCGCCCTGCTACTTGAAGGAACCACGCGACTTAGTGGCGCCGAGATTTCGGAGAAATTCGAGCAGCTAGGCGCTTCGGTGGAATCAGGGGCTGACTGGGACAGCGCTTTCATCAAGCTAACGGCTCTCTCCGACCAGCTGCAGGATGCTGCCATTCTCCTGGGCGAAATTTTACGCGAGCCGGCATTTCCGGACCGGGAGGTAGAGCGGCTCAAGGCGGAGCGTCTTGCAGAGATCATGCAGCTGGAGACTGAGCCAAGGGGGCTGGCTGACGAAAAATTCTCGGAGTTTCTGTACTCAGACGATTCGCGGTATTCGAAGCCGGACGAAGGAAACACGGAGACAGTCAGCTCGATTTCCAGGACGGATGTCGACGGCTTTTTTCGGGCCAATTATCGAACGCAATCCACGACAGTGATTCTTGCTGGTGATATCACCGTTGAAGCCGCCCGGGAACTCGTTACCAGGGCATTTCAAAGCTGGCCGTCAGGCTCCGCCGACAGTCAGAAGTTGATAGCCAGTCCCAGGGCAACGCGCAAAAACATTCACATCGTGGACAAACGCGACGCGCCGCAATCCGAGCTTCGTATCGGACACGTTGGTCTACCGCGCAAGACTCCGGACTTCTTTCCAACGCTGGTAATGAACGCGGTGCTGGGCGGGTTGTTCGGCTCGCGAATCAACCTGAACCTGCGCGAAGCACATGGCTACACGTACGGTGCGAGCTCCTATTACGACTGGCGTCGCGGTCCCGGTCCATTCGTAGTGTCGACTGCCGTGCAGAGCGACGTCACAACGCCGGCGCTGAGAGAAATCCTTTTCGAAATCGAGCGCATTCGCGACAAAAGGATTTCGGGCGAGGAGTTATCACTGGCGAGGGACTATCTCGACGGAGTTTTCCCTATCCGTTACGAGACGACGGGAGCGATCGCCTCGGCGTTGGCGACACTGGTCATCTACGGGTTGCCAGCGGATTACTACGACACCTACCGGAATAACATTCGCGCTGTCACGCTGGATGCCGTTCTCGAGGCAGCACGCCGCCACCTCCATCCCGACCAGCTGCAGACCGTAGTCGTCGGCGACGCGCGGGTTATCAGGGACTCGCTCGGCGACCTGGACCTTGGCGAGCTTCAGGTTCACCAGCAGTAGACGCGATGAAAGAGGTCGTCAATCCGGGGTGCATCAAGTCGGTTCGCGTCCACACCGGAAAAGTCATCTCGCTCGACGTCGATACAGTGCGCTTCCCCGATGGCTCGACGGGCGAACTGGAAATGATCAGGCATCCGGGAGCCAGCGCAATCGTCCCATTCCTCAGCGACCCCGACGGCAACGATCCGCAGATTCTTTTGATCAAACAATACAGGTATGCGGCTAACGGATACGTGGTTGAGATTCCTGCCGGCCGCCTCAATCCCGGCGAGGATCCACGAGACTGCGCTGCCCGCGAGCTAAAGGAGGAAACCGGCTGCACCGCTGAACGGCTGGAGTTTCTGACGACGATGTTCACGACTCCGGGATTCACGGATGAAAAAATTCATCTCTACATGGCAACCGGATTGGTCGTCGGCGAGACTAAGCATGAAGCGGATGAGTTTCTGGATCTCCAGCCGATGCCTCTTTCGAGAGCACTCGAGATGGTGAAATCGGGAGAGATCCGAGACGGGAAGACCGCCCTCGGTCTTCTGTTTGCCGCGGGGTTTCGAGCAGGTCGTTAACCCTTCGAGCCAAATTGGCGTCTAATCAATAGAAGACGCTGACGTGTCATGTAAATAGGACAGGATTGGCAGAATAAGGACAAGCTCCGCCATACTATCTGGTGGGCTAAGTCTTTCCCTCACATGCAGTTAACGGCAGTTCTCATCGGGCATGGCCCGTGCATTAAGAGATGCCAGAGAAAGTTCCAGCATTTGAGACGTGCACGGCTGAGCAAGCAGTGACGTCTCATATATAAGGAGAGAGCAATGGCTGACATCGTCCGTAAGCATGTTGTATCGGTTGAAGGACAGACCGTCAGAGAACGCCTGCAGGCGATGGATGATTCAGCCGTCGTTACAGAGTTCCTCGGTGGTGAGGAGCGCGCGTTTTCGGAGCTCGTGACCCGATATCAGACAAGGCTGCTGAACTTCATTTACCGGACTATCGGTGATCGGGAGAAGGCTGAGGATCTAGTCCAGGAAGTCTTCATCAGGGTCTATCGCCACCTGCACCGCTTCGACCGTTCGAAAAAGTTCTCGACCTGGGCCTATACAATCGCGTCGAACTTGGCCAAGAATGAGCTCAGGAACCGTTCGCGGAATCCGCTTGTACTCTTCCAGACGGTTCAAAAGAACTTTCAGGATGAGGATCGGCCGCTTCAGTTCGAGGATACCACCTCACGCCCCGATGACATGTATCGCAAGCGTCATCTGAGGGAGATCGTCGAAGAGACTGTGGCGAAGCTGCCGGAGCACCACCGGAACGTGTTCATCCTGCGGGAGCTCGAAGGCAAGTCTTATGAGGAAATCGCCGAGATCACAGAGTGCAACCTCGGCACTGTCAAGTCCCGCCTTAATCGGGCAAGAAACTCGTTCGCGGAAATCATTGCGCCATATGTAGATTAGGTTCGTCGGTTCGGGAACCGGCACCCCACTGTCGGGTACCTGTTTCCGAACCCTCAGCCTATCTCAATGGATTGTCGTGAGTTTTGTGATCAGCACCTTGCTTTCGTAGACGACACCATCGCTGGTATCGAGCTGGTTCGCATGCAGCGTCATCTCACTGAATGCGAGAGCTGCGCGAAGCAAGATGCGAAAATCCGCAGGGCGCTTCTCCTCTTCCGAAATCTTCCGTTGATCGAGCCGTCGGCGAATTTCTCCGATCGGCTGGAAGCGCGGCTCAAAGAGTGTCAGACCGAGCAGCTCGTGCACTCGCAGCGCAACCTCAGACTGGGCGCAGTCGCAGCTACTCTGGCCAGCGTCCTAATGCTCGGCTACATCGGTACGACTCTCTACGGCCACAGCGAGACGCCTCATGACCTGGTTATGCCACCGGTGGTCGCGTCCATTCCCGAATCCGAGCTAATGCCTGCATCGGGCCCAGCAATGGTCACATCCGTATCGGCGGGGCTCACCATCTGGCCCGCAGCCTTGTTCGCGGAGCAGGTGCCGGTGCGCTTCGCACACTCGCAGCTCGAGCTGGCGAACTACACAAGGTAGCGTCAAGCGAACGGCAGTCCGCGAGGCTGCGCCTATATTTCCGGGGATGCCGCCGTCCTCTCTGAAGACACTTCTGGATGCAATCAAGCGCCGCTCTTTCGACGGCGCTTATTACATCATCGGCGAGGACGACTACCAGAAAGATGACGCGGTTCGCCAGCTGATCGATTCCGCGCTCGACCCGGCGGCAAGAGATTTCAATCTGGATGTGCGGCGCGGCGGAGAGCTCGACGGCGAATCGCTCGCAGTTCTGCTTTCCACTCCTCCAATGATGGCTGAGAGAAGAGTCGTAGTGGTGCGCGACGTGACAGCGGTGAAGAAGGATGCGCGGAAGGCACTCGAACACTACCTCAAAAGTCCCGCGCCGGATGTTCTGCTGCTGATGATCGCGCCTGCAGACTCCAAAATCGACGAAGTTCTTTCATCAGCGAGCACGGTGCTCCAGTTCGATGCACTTCTTGGGAACAGAATTCCAAAATGGATCGCCCATCACGCGACCAATGTCCTGGGCATAAGTATCTCGGAGCCTGCAATCGAGTTGTTGCAGGCGGCGGTCGGCAATGATTTGCACCAATTGGCTGGTGAGCTCGACAAACTCGCGAGCTTCATGGAAGGACGTGGCAATGAGATCGGAGAGGAAGACGTTGCGGCGGTGGTTGGTGTCCGACGCGGTGAAACGATGTCTGACCTTCTCGATGCCGTTGCAGACCGCAGCATAAGCCGGGCGCTGGCGCTTGTTCCGCACATTCTGGCGCAGCCGAAAACATCGGCCGTCTCGGTCGTCATGGCTTTATCGACACAGATGCTGGCCATCTCCTGGGGCCGCGCCAAACTCGACGAGGGTCTTCCAAGAGCGCGCCTGTCACAGGAGTATTTCGGCCTGTTGAAGGAGACCGGAGCATTTACAGGCAGACCCTGGGGGTCAGCCTCGGCTGCATGGACGCGGGCAGCAGAGCGCTGGTCCCGCGAGTTACTCGATCCCGCGCTGGACGCGCTGCTCGAAACTGACGTTGCTCTCAAAGAGAGCAGGGTCTCATCTGACGAACAATTGCTGGCTTCGCTTTTACTGAGCCTGTGCGCGGGCGATGTGAAAGCAGCCGCATGAGTCTATAGGAGAGAAGATGTCTATTAAGACAGTCGCGGTGATCGTGCTGCTTTGTTGTACGGTGTCGAGAATGGAAGCGCAGGCTGTTTCGAAGCCAGCGGACCCGGTATTCGTCCGGGCACAGGCAATGGTAAGCGATGGAAATGGAGTGGCGGGACGCGCCCTCATCGACTCGGTCATCGCCGCTACTCCGCCGATGGCGCCCCTTTATCCACAAGCCCTTTTCTGGCGTGCATCCCTTGCTGCAAGCGCAGCCGACGCGGAAAGTGACTACAAGCACATCGTCGTCGATTATCCCCTGGCACCACAGGCGGCGGACGCGCTATTGCGGCTTGCCCAACTCGAGCTTGCGCGTGGCGATCGCGATGGAGCCCTCGCTCACCTCCAGCGGATTCCGCGCGATTATCCACGAAGCAAGTCGCTGGCGCGGGCAAGCTACTGGACAGCGCGAGTGCTGTTCGAGAAAAACGACATTCCGCACGCCTGCGCCGCGAACGAAAGCGCGCTATCCCAGGCGGATACGACCGAGATCGAGCTCCGCAATCAGATTCAATATCAGGGGCAACGCTGTCCGGCGGTTGCTGTCGCATCCTCAGCAGGGAGTGTGACACCGCCGACAGCGATAAGTGTTTCGCCGCCAGGCGTGTCATCGCCAGCTGTCTCAGCCAGCTCTGCACCCGCGACAGTGCCGACGACTGCGGCCGCAGTTGCGCCTGCGACCGCGGCTCCGGCGTCTCCTGCTGTCCCGGCTCCTGTACAATCGAAGGCAGAGATTCCGGCGAAAGTGCTAACACCGCCGTCACGCCCGCAACCGATGGAGGCGAATGATAGCAAGCCAAGCATTGTGGATCCGTCAAAAGCTCCGAAGGCGACGTTGGGGTCGGGCGGCTACTCAGTTCAGGTGGCAGCTTACAATCACAGAGCTGATGCTGATAAGCTCGTAGCGACTCTGAAAGGTCGCGGATACGCCGCGCGGGTCGACGGCAATGTAACGCCATTCCGGGTGAGAATCGGACGCTACGCTACCGAAAACGATGCCGAGGATGCGTTGAAAAGGTTGAAGGCTAAGCGAATGGATGGTTTTGTCGTGAAGGCACCGCAACTGTGAGTCGAGCCGCATCGACGCCGTTGATGCAGCAGTACCGCGAGATCAAATCGCGTCATCAGGATGCGATTCTTTTCTTCAGGATGGGCGACTTTTACGAAATGTTCTACGAGGATGCGGAGGTAGCTTCGCGCACCCTCGGACTTACGCTGACGTCGAGAAACAACGGCGGCGCGAGTGAGGTTCCGCTGGCCGGAGT
>DATBXT010000080.1:0-27562 GCA_036514115.1 Gemmatimonadaceae bacterium | reverse complement strand
GTTTGCACGACGCTGGGCTCGCCAAGTCGGCACGGACACCAAGGTGGAGATCATCGCCCTGCGGGGAAGCTTTCACGGCAGACTGTTCGCGTCGCTCGCCGCGACTGACCGTCCGTCGTATCGTGCTCCCTTCCGTCCGCTCGCGGGCGGCGTATCGATTTGCGAACGCGACCTGACCGAGCTGGATAGCGCGCTTGACGAGGAGACAGTAGCGGCGATCATCGTCGAGCCAATTCAGGGCGAAGGCGGCGTGCGGGTGCTCGATACTGATTTTCTGCGTCGCCTGCGCGAGATAACCGAGAGCCGCGAGATCGCCCTCATCTTCGACGAGATACAGTGCGGACTCGGAAGAACCGGATATCTCTTTGCCTACGAGGGTGTCGGCGTCACGCCGGACATGCTCACGCTGGCCAAACCAATGGCGGGTGGGCTTCCGATGGGTGCCGTGCTCGTATCGAAAGAGATCGCTGCTACAATCCAGCCCGGGGATCACGGCACGACGTTCGGCGGTGGACCACTCGTGGCGTCGGTGGCCAATTACGTCGTCGATCGGCTTTCGGAACCGTCGCTGCTAAAGTCCGTGCGGGAAAATGGAGCGTGGCTCGGCGAGCAGCTCGGGCAGATCGCGCGGCGATCGGGGAAGGTGAGAGCCATTCGCGGGAGCGGATACATGTGGGGTCTCGACGTTGTCGAGCCGGCGAACGAGATCATCAAGCGCGGATGGGATGAGGGCTTGTTACTCCTCACCGCGGGGGAACACACTGTGCGCATCCTTCCGCCGCTGATCATGGATAGAGTGAATCTGGCGAAGGGTGTAGCGACTCTCGAAAGGATTATCGCCTAGCGCGGTACGAGAGTCGCCAACCACGGTGCGGGCGGTTAACATTTCGGGGACATTTCCCCAGGATTCAATGGCATCGACGAAACTCCCGCCCGTTTACGTCCTGGCGACGTTTGCGGCCCTGAGCTGCGCTCCACTCCCTCCGAGCACGGGACGAGTCGCCTCAGCGGCAGCGGACACTGTCGAAGCGAGAAGACTCTTCGAAGAGAACATCGACGCGATTCACAAACGCGACCGCGCCCGATATCTGGCGACATACCTTCATAGCAATGCGCTGGCCCGGAATGGCCCCGGCGGACTCGAGCTCGGATACGAAACGTGGAGTGCGCGTCGGGACTCGACGTGGCCTGACACCCTCGTGGCCAGAAATCTGCGCGTCCTTCCAATCGTGCCCGGCGTCGTTTACGGAACCTATTGCTATACCGTGACTCAGAAGGACACTACGTCGAGCGGCGTGTCCGAGCGACTGTTCGTGAAGACACCCGATGGCTGGCGTATCGCCGTCACCACGGCATTCGGACTCTCCGCCGGTGCACCAGCTCAGTGTAAGTAGCCGTGATTTCCGTAAAGAGGTTTCGATGAATTGCAGGTTCAGGAATGTCTTACTGTCAATTGCGTTCACAGCATTCGCCGCCTCGCCAGTCCATGCGCAGGCGTCCGATACCGCTACGCCGAAACTGGTTCTGTTCATCACAATCGATCAGATGCGGCCGGACTATTTCACGCGCTTCGAGTCTCAGCTCACAGGTGGCCTGGGAAGGCTGTATAGAGGTGGGGCTTTCTTCACGAACGCATTTCAGGATCACGCAATAACTGAAACGGCACCGGGCCATTCGGAAACGATGTCGGGCCGGTTCCCGGTGCACAACGGAATTCAGTCCAACAGCGCCGGGGTCAATGACACGACAGTGACGCTGATAAATGCGTCAGGCGTCGGAGCATCGCCGTTCCGATTTCGCGGCACGACGCTTACGGACTGGCTGACCGCGAAGGATCCGCGGACCAAGGTGCTATCGGTGTCGAGGAAGGATCGCGGCGCCATTCTGCCGATTGGCAGATCCAAGGAGCCGGTTTTCTGGTACGCGTTCAACGGAAACTTCACGACAAGCACCTATTACGGGTCGGCGCTTCCTGACTGGGTGACCTCGTTCAACGCGCGCGCGCTTCCCGCCAGCTATGCGGGACAGAGCTGGCGACTTCTGTTGCCGGAGAGCGCGTACCCTGAACCCGACAGCGTCCCGATCGAATCCGGTGGCGCGCGATTTCAGTTCCCTTACCTGGTCCCAACGGCTCCCGACTCAGCCGCCGCGGCTCTGCCCGGGTTCCCGTGGATGGACGACGTTACGCTGCAGTTCGCTCTCGCCGGAATCAATGCGTTAAAGCTCGGGGCGGGCCCCGAGACTGATGTACTGGCGATCTCTCTGTCGACAACGGATGCGATCGGCCACCGCTTTGGGCCGGACTCGCGCGAGATGCACGACCACATCCTTCGACTGGACCGCTACCTCGGCGCTTTCCTGGACTCGCTCTTTCGCCTGAGAAAGCAGAAGGACATCGTGATCGCGTTGACGGCTGACCATGGGATGACTCCATATCCTGAAGTTCACGCTCATGATCCGAACGCTGGCGCAATGAGGGTCGATGTGCAGCCAGTTCTCAAACGGCTGAGCGAATCGCTCGCCGCCAAGGGCGTGCGAAGCCGCGGAGCGGAGGCTGCTGGCACGATGGGCGGTAATGGTTTCTCCTTCGAGGACGGCGTCCTCGAGCTCGATCATGCCGCGCTGTCCAGAGCAAAGATCAACGAGGACTCACTGCTACGTGCACTCAAGGCCGATTTTCTACGCGTACCGGGCGTGGCTCGCGCCGACAGAATCTCGGAGCTCGCCAAAGCCGATACGGTGAAGGACAACGTCGCCCGCAGGTGGCTGCACATGTACGCCGACGAATCCAGGGTGGCAATGGTTGTCTCGCTGGCGCCGTACAACTACTGGGTGTCCACCTATACGGGCGCCAACCATGGCAGCCCCAACGATCCTGACGCGCATGTGCCAATTATTTTCTACGGCAGCAGGATCAAACCTGGCCGGTATCCGGAATTTGCGAGAGTCGTCGACATGGCTCCGACGCTCGCTGCGCTCGTCCACGTGACCCCACAGGAAAAGCTCGACGGACACATATTGCGGAATGCGATCAAGTAAGGTCTCGTTGCATCCTGTTCTGAAAGCGTTTGACGAAGCCGAATTCGGTCAAAAAAATGTTTTGAACCTGCGGGAATCACTGCCGACGGCGGCAGACGCGCGGTTTCGCGCAGAGTCGTGGTTGCGCGAGCGGCAAGTGAGCAGAGTGGGCGAAGTGTTGCTGATCACAGGACGCGGAAACCAGAGTCCGGGGGGAGTATCGGTCGTACGCGCGGCGGTGTTGGCTCTCCTGCCAGGACTTCGACGACGCGGGGTAGTCGCTGAATGGCGCGAGCACACTCCGGGATCTTTCGTCGTCAGGCTTGCCCCAATTGCCTCAATGCTCGAAGCGCCCCGCCGCCGACGTGATCGCGAATCGAAAGCGCTGCCCGCGGACCCCGAAGCGCTGGCAGCTCTCGACGGCACCACACTGTCATTGCTGCGACGCCTGGCGTCAAGAACACTCGAGGGGCTCGGCGTCAGGGAAACGGAGAAATTCCTCGAGGCCGAAATGCTTTCGCAATTCAATACTCTAGCCGCAGCTGTTACCGCAGGAGAAGGCAGTGAAATGAGATTGCGCCAGGCAATCTCCGACGCACTCGAGCAAATGGACGAGTGAGTGGGCCATCGACCAAACTGCACCCAGGCAAAATGATCAAGAGACTGTTACTGCCAGCGCTGGTCAGCGCCGTGCGTCTTTCCGCACAGACCGCCGCGCCGGGCTACTCACCGCAATCGTCCACGTCCGAGCGAGCGCTCGAAGCCGCAGCCATGAATGGACCGTCACCGGCAAGAGCATCCGAGCACTCCAGGTTTCTCTCGGCGCAGCCTCACATGGCCGGCACACCGGCGCAGGCGCGAACTCGCGACTACGTGGTATCCCAAATGAAATCGTGGGGTCTCGAAACCGAGGTGCGAGCGTACAAGGTGTGGATGCCCCATCCGACGAGCACCCGTGTCTGGCGGATCAGTCCCAATCCGATCGAATTGAGTCTGCAGGAGGGACCAATCGCCGAAGACACCACTTCGGGGGCCTTTCCGCAGGTCATGGCATTCAACGGCTATGGGGCCGCCGGCGATGTTCGGGGCGAAGTCGTATACGTCAACTACGGCCTCATCGAAGATTACGCCCAGCTCGATTCGATGCACGTTTCCGTTAACGGGAAAATCGCGATCGCGCGCTACGGCAGATCCTTTCGCGGAATCAAGGCGCGCGAGGCTGAAAAGCACGGCGCGCTGGGCCTGCTGATCTACAGCGATCCCGCTGATGACGGCTTCGTCCGCGGCGATGTGTATCCGCTTGGGCCGATGCGACCTTCGAACGGAATTCAACGTGGAAGCGTGATGAATCCCAACGGAGATCCGAGCACGCCTGGATATGGGAGCACTGTCAATGCGAGACGAATCTCCGAGTCCCAGATGGATGTGCCACACATCCCTGTGCTGCCGATCTCCTATGGGAACGCCAGCCAGCTGCTTAGCGGGTTGTCAGGCAACTCGATTCCGCAAACGTGGCAAGGCGGTCTTCCATTCCGCTACCATGTCGGTCCGGGGCCCGTGCAAGCCCGCGTGGCCGTCGTGACTGACGCGAAGACGAATCCTTACAAGGAAATCTGGGATACGTTCGGAATAATTCGCGGCAGTGAATTCCCGGACGAGATCGTGATGATTGGCGGACATCGCGATGCCTGGGGTCCGGGCGCTGCCGACAACGTGAGTGGGACGGTGAGCGTGCTCGAGGCTGCGCGCACCATCGCGGATCAGGTCAGAAGCGGCAAGCGGCCGAGGCGAACCATCATGTTCGCGACCTGGGATGCAGAGGAGTGGGGATTGGTAGGTTCCACCGAATTCGTCGAGGATGACTCGCTGCGTTTGAGCAGAAGCGCGGTGGCCTATCTAAACCAGGACGACATTGCGCAGGGTCCGAATTTCAGTGCGGGCGGCTCGCCATCCCTTCGCGGCTTACTGCGCGATGTAGCGAGAGAAGTTCCCGATCCCAGCCGCGAAGGGAGCGTGTACGATGTCTGGCGCAAGCGTGCAGGTCCGCTCGCCGATACGGTCGAACCTGCAATGGGGGATCCGGGTGGCGGCTCCGACTTCGCTGGATTCTACAATCATCTTGGAATCCCTATCGCCGACTGGGGATTTGGCGGACCGCAGGGGATCTATCACTCGGCGTACGACTCGTATCACTGGATGTCAAAGTTTGGGGATCCCGGATTCGAGTACCATGCCACGGCCGCGCGCCTCGGAGCGGGGATGGCGCTGCGCATAGCCAACGCTGACATCCTGCCGTACGACTACGTCGAGTACGCGCGCACCATGCGTCGCTTTGCAAACCAGGTGGAACGCGCGGTGGCCGACAAGCATTGGCAGTCGTCAACGTCCGGATTGGCCGCGTCGATTACGAGAATGGAAAGCGCGGCAACGGCTTTCAACACCGCGCGCGACCGCGCGCTGACGGTTCAGCTGCCAGCGGCAAAACTCAAACAAATCAACGCTGCGCTGCTCGACGTGGAACGTCAGCTCATACGGCAGCAGGGGTTGGTCACGCGGCCGTGGTTCAGAAATCTCATCTACGCCTCCGATGAGAACAACGGTTACGCAACGATGGTTCTGCCGTCGGTGAACGAAGCGATTCGCGCAGGCAACGAGGGCATCGTTGTGCGGGAGCTTACCGATCTTGCGAACCACTTCGATGCTGCGACGCGCTCACTGCAAGGCGCGAGTGCATTGTTAAAATGATCGTGATCGCACATTCCCGGGAGGCCCGGACATTGCGATAATCACCTCCCGTCAAGAACAGAACGGCGGAAGTTTGATGCGGAATAATCAGGCGGGAGTGAGGCGCTCACGTCTAGCTCCGGATGAAATCGCGGCAATCAGCGCGTACGGCGCGAAGGCTGTATGGCCCTCGGGGTTTCAGCTCTATCAGCGTGGCGCGCCTGCAGACGGTGTTTTCATTGTGCTCGAAGGCCACGTCGTGCTGCGCAACAAAATAAAGGTCGGCCGCGGTTTCGTGCCGGTGATTGCGACTGTCGGTCAGACCTTCGGCAGTGAAGGTTTGACGCCATCAAGCTGCTATGTCACTGATGCGAGCGCGTCCGAAGAAACCATAACGATGTTTCTGAGCGGAGCGCAGTTCCGGGCATTCGTCAGGGAAAGACCTGCCCAGACCATTCCTCTGCTGTCCCAGATAATGTCCGAACGAGCGTATCTGCTCGAGAAACTCCACGAGCTCGCAGCGTTGAACGTCGATCAACGACTCATGTCGACGCTCGCCCATTTAAGTGGCGATCACAGCTTCACTGCGCCGGACGGGCGACTCAAACTCGAGAATAATCATCACCGTCTTCTGTGCGAGATGGTCGGCGCCACAAGAGAATCCATTGCGCTGGCACTCAGTCGGCTCGTGTCGGCGGGAATTGCGGAGCGCCGGGGAATGACTTTCCTTATCGAGCCGGACTCACTCGCCTCGTCCTTCGGGGATCTCGGCGGCCGCGACTCCGCGATGCCTGTTGCCCGGGAAATGACTTCGTGAGGATGAATGGCCCGTCAGCGAGTCGCTGAATCAGAGATAATCAAAGGGGCTGAGACGATCGATTTGCAGGAGGGGGGCTCACATGGAGTTCTCCTCCTGCATGGTTTTGGAGACACTCCGCAGACGCTTTCGTTACTCGCGCGGCGCCTCGCGAGAAGCGGTTTCGGTGTGAAGGCTCCGCTGCTGCCGGGGCATGGGCGGAACACCGATGCGTTCAGGCAGTCGCGTGCGGACGACTGGATCGCTGCCGCGCGAGAATCACTGCGTGAAATGGTTGGGCGCTACCCAACCGTCAGCGTGGTCGGGCTATCGATGGGTGGTGCCCTGGCCGTGATAGTTGCCGCCGAGTCGACTTCCGTGACGTCATTGGCGCTGGTTGCACCCTATCTCGGAATGCCGCCGAAACTCCGGTTTGCCTCGGCGTTGCACTGGCTGTGGGGTCCGTTCGCCGGCGAAGTAAACTCGAGAAGTCCGCGCTCCATTCACGATCCTATCGAACGCGAAAAGAATCTGGCCTATGGGACGGTAACTGCGCGCGCTCTGTTCGAGCTGTCGAGAGTGGTACGAAAGGGGCGCAAAGCGCTTCCACTAGTGAAGGCGCCCACACTGATCATCATGTCGACCGGTGATCCGCGAGTCGCGCTGACCGTCGGTGAGCGCGCGATCAAAGAGGTGGGGGCCAGCGATAAAAAGCTGGTGGTGACCGAAGGCGGTGGGCACATCATCACCGTAGACTACGGGCGCGAGCGCGTTTTCACCGAAATAGAAGCCTGGCTGCGGTCACACCCAGGCCGAGGAGCGACAGCCGCCGAGAACTAACAAGCGGCTGCCGACGGCCGTCAGCTAGAAGCGATCCTGGACAAATTCCGTAACAGAATCGACGGCACGCTCACCCAAACCCGCGGCCTGTTGAACGACTCCTGTCGCAACACGCTTGACGCGCGCTACCGGGGAAGCCGACCCTCTGCGGCCTGAACGCCTGCTCGCTTTACGGACAGTGCGTTTTGCGGTCGCTTTCCGACGCGATGAGCGCCTGCTTGCTTTACGTACGGCGCTCCGTGCGCCGGCCTTTCTGCGCGCTGTTTTGCGCGCGCCGCGACGTGCCGACTTGCGCGCACCTCTCACAGCTCGTCTGACCGTGCGCTTACGCGCGCCGGCGCTCTTTCGTCCGCCGGTCTTACGTCCGGAGGATCCGGACCCCGACCGCGTTCTCCCGCCTCGTGAACGACTGGACTTCTTGGCTGCAGCCATTGGACTCTCCGTGGAGCAAGGTTC
The DNA here is from genome assembly GCA_036514115.1 of Gemmatimonadaceae bacterium. Lineage (GTDB taxonomy): Bacteria > Gemmatimonadota > Gemmatimonadetes > Gemmatimonadales > Gemmatimonadaceae > UBA4720. The sequence continues at coordinate 19,728 of DATBXT010000080.1, read as the reverse complement.
GGCGTGAACGGATCGCAAGATTCGCGCACAAGCGCGACGACGCGCTTGCGCACAACCCAAATTCACGTTCCGAAGACTACGTCAGAGTGCGAGTCTCGCCGTGTTTCATGATCCAGATGTCCTTCGCGTCAAGTCGCGCGGACAGCCACAGCTCTCGCATCCTTGCAGGCGGCTCGTCCATCGGCTCGTCGGTGAGCTTGAAAGTCCCCCAATGCGAGGCGGCCATGACCAGCCGCCGACCGCTCTGCCTGCTGACAAGCTGGGACATCGCTTTGAGGCAATCTTCCGGATTCATGTGTACGGCCCCCATGAACCAGCGTGGTTCGTACGCACCGATGGGCAGGATTGCGACCTGAAACGGTCCACATCGTTCGGCGATGGTTGCAAACTCCGGATGGAGCGCAGTATCACCGGCAAAGAAAACGGAGTGATTGCGTGAGCGAAAGGTCCACCCAGACCATAAGGTGCGATTGCGCTTGCCGAGTGTCCTGCCGGAAAAGTGCTGTGCCGGGACACAGGTCAGCTTGAGGCCGGCCACCGAGCTTTGCTCCCACCAATCCCGTTCGTTTATGTCCCGCGCGCCGCGCTGTTTGAGAAACGCTCCCACGCCGAGTGGCGCATTCCAAACTGCTGCCGGATACCGATTTGCGATGCGGGATACGGTTGTAGAGTCGAGATGGTCGTAGTGGTCGTGTGAAAGAACGACAGCATCGATGGGGGGCAGTCGATCAAACTCGATCCCTGGCGGAACCCATCGTCGCGGCCCCGCGAATTGCACCGGGGAAGCGCGATCGCTCCAGATCGGATCGAGGAGGACATTGAGCCCCGCGATCTGCATCAGGAAACTCGTATGGCCGATCCAGGTAAGCGTGAACTGCTCCGGGTCGGCGCGCGGTGTCAGGTACGATGGATCAGCGCGGGTGAAAACGCCGGGATCAGGGTCCGTCCTGCGCGGATTACGCCGTCGTTCGACGACGGTCCATTTAAGGAAATCGAGAAACCCATGCATCGCCGCCGACGGCCACGGGTTTCTGAACCCGCCTTCCGGGCGGTGGTGGCTGGGGATGGACATCTCTGGGTTCTGGACGTCAGCTCAGTTCAGGCTCGGCGAGATTTTCCTCGAGATGCTCTCGAGACTTCATGCCCACAAGTGCAGCGGCAACCGGAAGTGACTGGGTGAATGCAATTGCGCGGCGAGCGTCGGTCTTGAACCCAGGGAATGCCGCGCGAACCTGATCGGGCAGCGATCGCGTAAGCTGGGACTGCATCAACGTCGCGCTGGCGATGACCGAGAGACCGAGCTCACGAGCTGCTTCCAGCGCGGAGACCTCGCGTGTCCCGCTATGCTGCGTCGGCAGGCGCACGGCTTCGGTCATCCCGAGGCTGAGGGGCAGCTGGATGTACTTGAAATGATGGCCATCACCACCAGTCTCGCGCGCAATCGACACCAGTTCTTCGAGGCTCAGATGATTTCTCGCTGGCGATGCAACGCGAAGGCCGTTCCATGTGGCGCAGCCGTACGAGGCGATGCTTCCTCTGCCAACCTGTGCCTCCATGGCCGCAAATGCATCCCTGATAACCGCCAGCGCATAGTCGCGCGGCATTGCCTCCAACTGCTGTTCCGGGTTGTGGATGTAATAGACGTCGATCACCTCGAGTCCGAGATTGTTTCTGCTGCGCTCGATCTGATCGTCGAGATAGCGGGGTGAGAGACAGTGGCCTCCAGCGACCACGTCGCTGGGTCTCATCACACCACGGATGAAGTACTCGCTGTCGAGAAATGAATGGTAGGCTTCCTTCGTCGGTGGCGGAGCACCGTCGAGGGGGATGTAGCCGCCCTTGGTGCAAACGACGACTTCTTCGCGCTTGATCGTGCCGGATGCGATCGCGCCTTTGATCGCGGTACCGACCGCGCGCTCCGACCGCTGGCACCTGTAGTTGATGGCAGTATCAATCAGATTCACACCTCTCTCGAGCGCGGCAGTTATCGCTGATACGTACCGCGCATCCTCGAGGTCGTCACACTCACCGAGGTACGTTCCCAAGCCAAGCGAGGAAACGAACGGTCCGTCGGCGAGCTGGCGGTAGAAATGATCGTCGTGCGCTTTTGAGAACCGCTTGCGGAAACGCTTCGTTCCTTCTGGAGTTGCCCGACCTTCGACAAGAGTCGTCGTGGCGGATGGCAGCGGAACCCGGGTGCGAGTCATGGCGGAGAGGCTACCCGGACACCGTTGGTAATGCAAGGTGCTCGTGGGGCGTACTGGCCCTTAGGTTGCTCCACGACTGGCTGTCGGCCTACGCGTTTTTCCCACTTACACAGAGCCCGAAGTGAAATCATCCGCGTTCATGTTGCTCGCGCTTGCTGCCTGCACGCAGCAGCATCCCGTCGTGCTCGCTCCGGTTCGAATGGACACGGTAACCGAAGCGGGCGAAACGGGTGTCGCCACAAACGGCGTGTACGATGCACGTCGGGACGATCTCTTCGCGACCACGAATAGAATCGACTGGCCAGGCCCGAATCGGTATCGGTCATCGATTGGCGCACCGGGACCTGATTACTGGCAACAGCGCGCTGACTACACCATTGCTGCCAGTCTCGACACCGGTACTACTCAGGTCACGGGTTCCGTGGAGATCGCGTACACAAACAACTCCCCCGATACGCTGAGATACGTGTGGCTCCAGGCCGATCAAAACCTCTATCGCGCAGCGAGCAAGGGATCGGCGCTCTTTCCCGCCGACTCCCGATGGGGCGTTCGCGGTTTTCAGGGTGGCTACACGTTCACCGACGTCCGCGTGAACGGCACAGCAGTGCAACCCCGGATCAACGACACGATGATGCGGGTCGATCTTCCGGCTCCGTTGAGACCGCGTGGCGGAAGGACGACGATTTCGCTCAGGTATTCCTTCCGCGTGCCCGAGCACGGGTCTGACCGGATGGGACGCGACAGCTCACTCTACGAGCTCGCACAATGGTACCCGCGAATGGCGGTGTACGACGATGTCCGCGGCTGGAATACGGATCCATACCTCGGGCAAGGTGAGTTCTACCTCGAATACGGGGACTTCGACTATGCGGTCACTGTGCCCGCCGGCTACGTGGTGGCGGGGAGCGGCGTACTCCAGAATCCGACTGACGTCCTGACCGGTGAGCAGCGACGCAGATTGTCGTCGGCGGCGGGGACGTCGAGTGTAGTGCAGATCATCACTCAGGCCGAGGCCGCATCGGCGAAGTCCGAGCGAAGACCGGGGACGAAGACATGGCGCTTCCGTGCGCGGAACGTTCACGACGTCGCCTGGGCCGCCGCGCCGGATTTCCGATGGGACGCAACGAGCTGGAACGGCATCCTCATGCAGTCCTACTACGAGTTTCCGAAAGCCGGAAGGGCCTGGGAACAGGCGGCAGAACAGACGCAATGGACTATCCGGCAGTACTCGGACTTGTTCTTCCCTTATCCGTATCCGCAGGCGACAAGCGTCGCCGGCCCGGTGGGCGGAATGGAATATCCGATGTTCGTCATGGTCCACTACGGCTCGAATGACCCGACATCAATTTTCGGAACCATCAATCACGAGCATGGACACGAGTGGTTTCCAATGATCGTCGGTTCCAACGAGCGACGTTACGCGTGGATGGATGAAGGGATCAACACTTACATAAACTCGTTTGCCAACGAAGCTCGTTACCCAGGCCAGAGCGCTTACCCGGCATACCTCAGGAACTGGCAGGATGTCGTGACGCACCACACCCAGTCTCCGCTGATGACCGCTCCTGACAACATAGATCCGACAGCCCTGGGGGCGATTGGATATCGGAAACCGGCGCTCGTGCTGCTCACGCTCAGAAACCACGTTGTCGGCCCTGAAGCCTTCGACAACGCGTTCCGCGAGTACATAAGAAACTGGGCTTTCAAGCACCCGACCCCCGGTGATTTCTTTCGCAGCATCGAGAACGCGACCGGTGAGGACCTTTCATGGTTCTGGCGCGGCTTCTTTTATACGACCGACGTCCTCGATATTGGAATCGACGGTGTGAGCATGCAGGACTCCGAAGGCCAACGCCTCGCTCGCATCTCGCTGCACCGCCTGACTACGATCCCATTCCCTGTGCGATTCAGGGTCGCGTATGCCGACGGAAGTACTGAGGACTTCTCGCTCCCCGTATCCATCTGGGCACGGACAAATCGGTTCGATGCCGTCGTGCCTGCTCGGGGGACGGTGACGGGTGTGCGGCTGTGGCCCGATCCATCGGTGCCGGACTGGAATCCGGCGAACGACACCTGGGGGAATCCACCGCGCGCGAATGCACCCGGACCGGTTACCAGAAAATGATGTGGTCGTTTGGTTTGGGGGGCGCGCACGGGTAGATTGCGTGGGTAACCAGGACTTAGACCAACGGAGCATGTAATGCCGGATTTTGGGAGCTGGGCATCGGCGTGGTGGAAGCCGGTCCTGTTCGTAATAGTTGCGGGGCACCTTACCAACGTTTCTGTAACCCTCTTCCTTCATCGCGCCCAGACGCATCGCGGCGTGAAGCTACACTGGCTTGCCGCGCTCCCGATGCGGATCTGGTTGTGGCTTTCCACGGCGATCGTGACCAAAGAGTGGGTCGCCTGCCACAGAAAGCATCACGCCTTTGCTGATCGCGACGGAGATCCCCACAGCCCGCTCCTCGAAGGCCTGCGCAACATCGTCCTCAAGGGTGCCTTCTACTATAGAAAGACGGTTCGCCAGCCAGGTGTACTCGACAAGTACGGAAAGGGAACTCCCAATGACTGGCTCGAGAGACATCTGCTGTCTCCGCTGAACTGGGTCGGTATTCTCGTGATGCTGCTGGTCGATATTTATCTGTTCGGGTTCTTCGTCGGCCCACTGGTCTGGGGAATCCAGATGATCTGGATACCGTTTTGGGCGGCGGGCATCGTCAACGGTGTGGGTCACGCCGTTGGATACCGCAACTTCGAGGTGAAGGACGAGAGCCGGAACATCTCGCCAATCGCGATCTGGCTCGGCGGTGAGGAGCTGCACAACAATCACCACGCCGATCCCCATTCAGCCTCGTTCAAGGCAAAATGGTATGAGTTCGATATTGGGTGGGTGTACCTCCGCCTCCTTTCCGTTTTCGGCCTCGCTGAAATCGCGTACGCCCGCAGGTAGCTCGCGTGCCTGAGACGGTGACCTGCGCGCGATGCAGTCAGACGCGCGCGGGGTTTGTGAAACCCCCATTCCCCGGACCGATCGGGGCGCGTGTAGTCGAAGAGATATGCACGCAGTGCTGGGCTGATTGGCTCAAGCAGCAGACGATGCTCATCAACCATTACGGCCTGAACGTGATGGATCCCCAGGCGCGATCCTTTCTCACGAAGAACATGACGGCATTCCTGTTCAAGACAGGGGCGTCATCGGACATCGATACCAGCAAGAAAGGCACGATCACCCACTGAGGGCAGAAGTGAAAAGAATCCTGTGTCTAGGTGTCGCGCTGCTTGGCGCGGGCTGCACGACGTTGAGTGGAAACACGAGTGCCAGCCGGGACAGCGCGACGCCCGCGGGCTGGGCCGACTCCGTTCTCACGTCGATGACCCCACGTGAGAGAGCGGCCCAAATCGTCTGGCCGAGTGTCTTCGGTGATTACGTCTCTGGAGACTCCCCGCAGTGGCAGCGGCTAACCCAATACATCCGGCAGGAAAAGGTCGGTGGGTTCACCATCTCGGTTGGATCCCCGACCGAAGTCGCCGCCAAGCTCAACGCGTTGCAGGCGATGAGCACGGTTCCGCTTCTGTTCGGGGCAGATCTCGAGGCAGGAGCGGGCTTTCGCGCGCGCGGTGGATACTTCGTGCCCAACGCGATCGATCTGGGCGGTGCCAGTTTGTTTCCCCCGGAGATGGCCATCGGGGCGACACACGATACAACGCTGGCATATGAGGAGGGGCGCCTTACCGCACTCGAAGGTCGCGCGCTGGGCATTCACATCGCATACGCGCCGGTGCTCGACGTTAACAACAATCCTGATAATCCGGTCATCAACACCCGGTCATACGGCGAGGACCCGGCGCTGGCGGCACGAATGGGTGTAGCGTTCATTCACGGACTGCAGGATCACGGCATGATCGCGACAGGGAAGCACTTTCCCGGTCACGGTGACACCGGAACGAACTCACATCTCGCTCTGCCGGTAGTGACGGTGAGCAGGAGTCGTCTCGACACTGTGGAGCTCGTGCCATTCCGGGCAGCGGTGAATGCCGGAGTTGGCGCAATCATGTCCTTTCATGGCGCCATGCCCGCTTTGGATTCTTCCAACGTTCCGGGAACGCTTTCGCCCAAAGTACTTACGGGCCTTCTTCGCGGAGAGATGGGATTCAGGGGGATGATCATCTCGGACGCGATGGACATGCGCGGAGTGTTGGACACTTATGGGGCTGATGAAGCTGTCAAGCGTGCCATAGCCGCAGGCATCGACGTGCTGATTCAACCGCTGGACGTTTCGAAAACGATCGATGCCGTTCTCGCCGGAATTGCGGAGGGCCGATACACCCAGGCACGCGTTGACTCATCGGCGAGAAAAGTTCTGGAAATGAAAGGGCGGCTCGGGCTCGCGAAAGCGAAGCTGGTTGATCTCAATGCGTTACGATTCGTGGTTGGCGACAGCTCCAACGCAAATGTCGCCCGAACGGCCGCTGAAAAGTCCATCACGCTCGTGCGGGATTCGCTCAAACAAATCCCGCTGCTGATCGACACCGCCAGGGTGCTGTCCATCACGCTGGCTCGGCGCGCCGACTTGTCGGCTGGAAATGTCTTCAACTCCGAGCTGCGACAGCATCTGTCGAAACTGCGGAGCGAGTTCGTTGCGATGGAGGATGCGACGCTCAACTATCCGCGACTGATTGCGGCCGCCGATTCGGCAGATGTAACGATTGTCGGCTCCTACGTAGGTCAGAGCTGGGATGCCACGAGCGCGAGCGCGCCGGAGGCGTTTACGAGTTTTGTGCGAACTCTTTCTCAGCGTGGGAGAAAACCGATCGTGGTGGCGTTCGGCAATCCCTATCTCCTGCAACAGCTTCCATGGATCGGCACATATCTCGTTGCGTGGGGAGGATTTCCGGTTTCCCAGGCCGCAGCCGCGCGCGCCATCCTTGGCGAGTCTGCGATATCAGGGCATCTCCCGATCACGATTCCGCCGTCCGCGACTCGTGGCGCTGGTGAAGAGCGAGCGGCTCAGCGCCGCTGAGAACAGGCGCACGAATCGTTGACGGGCCAACAAAAAAAGTTCTCGCGAAATTTCGATTGACGATCGATAGCTTCGCGCGTATATCCATAGTTGCCCTCCGAGACTTTCCAGCGCGCGCGGAATAGTCACCCCCGAAAAAAGTTTTGCCCGGTCTTGACTTTAGTCGCAAAGAGTGACTAATTCCGCACCATCATGCGCGATCGCTCGCCACGCGGTGCCTCTTTCAGTGTTGATGTCGTCCTCGTCACCGCAACGGGAAATGAGCTGGCTGTATTGCTCGCGCGGAACTCGAATGAACGGGAGCGCTGGTCACTGCCTTGGCGCTCGCAACAAGCCGGCGAAACTTTCGAGCTGAGTGCGACACGCTCATCGCAGGAAGCGCTCGGTGAGCCCGCCAGCTGGATGGAGCAGATAGGCGCCTTCGGCGATGGCAAGCGGCACCCGAGCGATGCGGATGTTTCAGTCGCCTATCTTGGCCTCGTTCCTCACGAGACGGCTTCGCCGCGAGCGGGATATACGTGGTTCCACGTCGCCGATCTCCCGACTATTTCGCCGCGTCAGCGCGCAATGGTAGACGCAGCCGTCAAGACAATCCAGAGCAGTCTCGATCAAGCCCCAGTCGCCTTCCGGCTGCTGCCCACGACGTTTACTCTCAGCGATCTGCAACAGATGTATGAGCTGTTGCTGGGTAAACGCTTGCACAAAGCGAGCTTCCGTCGTGCCCTCCAGGCAGCCTGGCTCGTCGAACCTACGGACGAATGGAGAAGTGAAGGGCGAGGAAGGCCGGCGCAGCTTTTCAGATACTCACCGAAGAAAAGGCGTAGGCCGCACCGCGGCGTGAGATTCGATTTCCTCTACCCGTAGTGGCGTGAGGTTTGACTTCCTATACCCGTAGGGATCGGTAAGTGGTTGGTACCGTACCGACTTGTCCCAAGGAACCTCTTGCGGACGCGGTGTATTAGTTGCAATGTGTACCTAAGGGCAAACACCCGAATGGGGGCCTTTTAGCTATGCTCGCTTACCTCGATAGTTTGTGCGCAGCGTTGCTCGCACGCGATAGTTCCGAGATTCAGCGACTTCTTGCACTGCCTGCAGCGCGTGATCTTCCGCGCAGAGTGCGAGAGGAAGCTGTGGCGATTTCTCGCGCAGGTAATCGCAGCTTCATGGCGCCCATTCATGCGCTTCATTTCTACTACAAGCTCACTCACATGGTCGACGAGTCGAGCGATCCAATCTTCGGTGAGAGCTCCAGGGAAGGCGAGCCCGAAGGCGGACAGATGGAGCTCCCCCTGCGCAAGGTCGGCAACGGCGGCCGGTAAGCCGCGTTACACCAGCGCGCGGAGCGAATTTTTTTTCTTCATCGCTTCGTTCCAGATATCCCCAATCTTCTCAAAACGGTCGGCCGCGTTGCCGATGTGAAAATCGCGCGGATCGAGATCGTCCGTCAGCTCCGTCCACTTCAAAGGAGTGGATACAGTCGCGCCGGATTTCGCGCGCACGCAGTAAGCACCGGCGACAGTCTTCCCCTGGATGTTCTGCAGATAGTCGACATACACCGTCGCCGCGCCGCGAGCCTTCACGAAGCGCTCAATGGTCGCCTCCTTGGGGTGAGCCTGCGCGACTTTGGTAGCGACCACCTGCGCGACCAACGTCGCGGCGTCGTTCGGCGTGCGCGGTGGAAGCGGAAGATAGATGTGCAATCCAGATGAACCCGAGGTCTTGATGGCCGCATTGAGGCCGAAGCCATCGATGACTTCCTTCGCCCAGCGAGCGATCTGGATAACGCGACTAAAGTTCGCGCGAGGCCCCGGGTCCAGGTCGATGATGGTGTAGTCAGCGTACTCGAGCGACTGTACGCGCGAATGCCAGGGATCCACCGAAATCGCGCCGAGCTGGATGGTGTGCAGCAACGTCAGCAGGTCGCCACCGATGTAGCGCGGCCGCTTTTCCCCATTTTCCTGAATGGTCTCGACGCGGACTTCGGGCGGCGTTGTCTCCGATGCTTTCTGCTGATAGAAGCTTTCGCCGTCGATTCCGTTTGGAAATCTCTTCAGCACGAGCGGGCGGTCCTGCATTGTCGGCAGGATGAAGTCTGCGACACGCACGTAAAAGCGCATGACATCGCCCTTGGTGAACTTTTCTTTGGGAAAGAAAACCTTATCGAGGTTGGAAACCTTCAGCCTCTTCCCGCGGCCGAGATCGATGTAACCGTCTCCGCGCTTCTTCTCGATTTCCGTCAGCTGAGAGAGGAGAGCGTCTTTGTCGAAGGTGCTCCCCGCAGTCCCGGCAGTCCTGGCGCTCGCCCGTTTGGGCGTTTTAGTGGCGGTACGCTTGCTGTCCCCGGATCGTGCGCGCGCCGGAACAGCGGTGCGAGCTTCGCCCCTGGCGACTCTCCGACCGTTGGGTGATTTCTTCTGGACGCTGTTCGCTTCGACGACCACCTCCCTCGCCTCCTTGTCGTCGCGCACACCGAGGAAGATGGGTTGCCTCAGGCGCCTATCGGCGGTCCACTCGCTGAACTTGACCTCCACGACAACCTGCGGCTTGACCCAATGTGCTCTCTCGTTGGTTTTCGGGGTTTCCGAGAATGGCGAGGTCTTGATCTCGAGCGGTTTGAGGCGGCGATGCATGTCCTCCAGGCTCTGGCGGCCAAATCCACCGCCCGTGTGTCCGGCGTAAATGAACCGGTCCTGATCGAAGTAGCCGAGCAGGATCGCGCCGATATGCTCGCGGCTGTTGCGGGGCTCGGTATAACCGCCGACGACAAACTCCTGCCGAAATTCTATCTTCAGCTTGAGCCAGTTTCGCGAACGGTTGCCGGGCTCGTAACGTGAATCGATGCGCTTGGCGATGATGCCTTCCCATCCCTCGCTCCTGGCCTTCTCCAGCATCTTCTTGCCGTCACCTTCGATGGAATCCGTGAGCCTCACCTGATCGCTGACGTGCTTGCCGACCCGCTTGAGCAAATGCGCGCGGCGCTCCGACCACGGCTGGCGCATCAGGACGTCTTCGCCGTCCATCAGGATGTCGAACAGGATCAACGCAGCTGGAGTCGAGGAAGAATGCCGCTCGATGATCTGCTCCTCCTTCACGTGCATGCGACTTTGGAGCTCCTGAAACCTGGCGGGCATTCCGTCGATTAGCGCCACGATCTCTCCGTCGACGACGAGGGAGCACTTCGCACGGCTGGCGAGTTTTTTCATAGCCGCGACGATCTCCGGAAATTGCTTCGCCTTGTCCTTGCTGTTGCGCGTTACGAGCTTCACGTCATCGGACGTGGCGTAGGCGAGCACCCGGATGCCGTCATATTTGGGCTCAAAAGTCCAACCCTCGCCGGGAATTTCAGTGCCGATGCTGGCGTACATCGGCTCGAGCGAGGTCGCAGAGGCGCGTGTGATGGTGGATTCAACGACCTTCTCAGCGGGCGCGGTTTTGCTGCGAGTGACCACCGCACGATGCTGACTCGACGTTTTCTTCGCTTTCGGCTCCCGATTGCTATGCCAGGTGCGACTTTTTCCAGTCGCGATCTCGTCCATTGTGCGACCGGTGTCCACCGAAGTCATGTTCTCCGCGACGACATCATCCTCTGTGGCGAACTCATCACGATGCTTGATGAGCAACCACTGGGGCTTCGCCGAGCTCGACCCGTCGCGAGAAAACTTCATGCGCACGAGCGCGAAGGACCCGTGCAGTCTCTCGCCGTGGAAAGTGATCTTGAGATCTCCGCGCCTGAGTCCTTCGCGGAGGACATCTTCTTCGTCATCATCGGAAGTCGCAGCATCGGACGAGTAAGTCCCGCGATCCCAGAGCATAACGGTACCGCCACCGTACTCGCCCTGAGGGATGGTGCCCTCGAAGGTGTTGTAGTCGATGGGATGATCCTCGACCTGCATGGCGAGGCGTTTCACTGAAGGGTCGAGGCTGGGTCCCTTGGGAACGGCCCAGCTCTTCATCACTCCATCGAGCTCCAGGCGCAGGTCGAAATGGAGGTGACTGGCGGCGTGCTTCTGGATAACGAAGCGCAGCCGCCCGGCCCGGGCGGGGGCGACCTCTTTTTCGCCTGATGGCTCGCGAGTTCGCGAGAAGTCGCGCTTTTTTCGATACTCGGCGAGCTGAGCGCGGGCGCTTCGCGTCGAGCCTGCAGCCGGCTTAACTGCCATGAATTACTCTAAGCGGTCTTCGTCTTTTTTGGCTTTCCAGGTTTGCGACTGGCCGCGACCGATTTGCGTTTCGCACGTACCGCGCCCTTCTTGCCGGCGCCCTCCTCCAGGCTTGCGCGCAGCCGCGACATGAGATCGAGCACGCCACTATCCGGCGTTTCACCCTCCGGCTCCTCGAGCTTGGGCTTCTTGCCCTTCATCTTGGCCTTGATGACGCGCATCAGGTTCGCGCGATAGTCGTCGGTGTACCGCGTAGGATCGAAAGGCTCCGCAAGATTTTCAACGAGCTGCTCGGCCATTTGCAGCTCCTGTGGCCGCACAGCGTCGCGAGCAGGGAAGTTGAACTCCGCGGCATCGACCAATTCGTTGGCGAAGCGCATGATCTCGAGAACGAGCGCTTCACCGACGACTTTCACCCCGGCGAGATGCTGCGTCTGCCGGATGATGATCTTGCCGATACCAACGGATCCTGTCTGGCGAATCGCTTCGCGCAAAAGCGCGTATGCTTTCTCACCGCCCTTGGCGGGAACGAGGTAGTAGGGAGTCTCGAAGTAGCGCGGATCGATCTCTTCCTGCTTCACGAAATCGAGGATGTCGATGGTCTTCGACTGCTCGAGCGCGGCCGTCTTGAAATCTTCGTCAGTGAGCACGACGAACTTGCCCTTCTCGTACTCGTAGCCTTTCACGATCTCGTTCCACGGAACAGTCTCGCCATCAGCACTGCAAACGCGCTCGTACTTTACCGGCGACAAATCTTCCTCATGCAGCAGGCGAAAGCTGATGTGATCGGCACGCACGGCAGTCTTCAACTCCACCGGGATGTTGACGAGGCCGAATGTCAGTGAGCCTTTCCAGATAGCGGCCATCCGTGCACCTCCTCCCGTTGCGAGTGAGATTTCGACGGGTGTGCATCAAAGCAAATCAAATGCCGCCTGTGGAAAACAAGTTTTGTGATGCCACATGATGCAAAAAAGCCCCGACGGAGCGGGGCTTTTTACGGTAATCAGGGAAGGTCAGCTAACCTTGGTGACGTCCGCTGCCTGCGGTCCTTTCTGACCTTGAACGACTTCGAATTCTACCTTGTCGCCTTCGGCGAGAGACTTGAAACCGCTGCCGCCGATCGCGCTGAAGTGAACGAAGACGTCAGGTCCGCCCTCTCTCGAGATGAAGCCGAATCCTTTGGCGTCGTTGAACCATTTGACCGTACCTGTAATGCGTGCCATTGAACTAATCCTCTTCCCCCGCAGGGCAATCTGTAAAGCATCGACCATAGGCTAGCGACATCCAACTGCACCTGCCGCTTCGCCGGATACGCGTCCGCGTGACGCACTATCCCTCCGGCAGCCGTGGAGGAGGGCAAGTTTTGTGCAAGAGGCTGTCGGACTACGCCGCGCCGGCGACGTAGTGCGCTGTCCTCCCGCAGCTCTTGCACTTCAGAGTCACGTGAGCGAACTGCGGCGGAGGCACCTCGCGCGGGTCGCGCTCAATGGAGCCTGAACAGGAGGGGCAACTGAGCGGGGATCCGCTGCGGTCGTTGCTGATGAGGAATAGCGCTTGAGCGGGATTGTACGCATTCGGACGTGGCTTGCGCATGAGCTCTCCAGTTGCAAAGAACACGGCGCTGCGCGGTTTGCGTCGCGTAAGGTGACTTCGTTGACGGCCATCCCTTGAGGAGAATCGCCATCCAGATTCGCGAGCGGACTTTGCTTTGGCTGACGCTGCTGCTCTTCACAGCCTGCGGTCCACATGCCCACATTCCGCTCCGACCGACCAATCTGCCCGACGCACTTGCTCCCTCCACCGAGGGGGCGCTCCTGGCACGGCGCCTGGCACCGGTCTTATACCTCCAGCGGGATGAAACGTTCCCGCTCTCGCGGGCGGTCGCTGTTCTCCACCCGACCCGTCGGGTAATTGCATACCATTTATTGTGGCGGGACGACGTCCACGGGGCCTGGATACCCTTTACCGTACCGACGGACGAGGAGGTCCTATGGGTCGGCTACGACTCAACTTACGTCCCCACCGACCTTTGGACTTACTGGCACGGGTCCATACTCCACACCAGCTGGCCGCGCTCACAGGTGGCGATAGACGTTCAATGGGGGAAGCATGGCAGTCTGCCGCGGAATGTCCGGCAGAGTGATCTGCCGAAGCCGAAGAGTCTGAATTTTTTTTACGCCATGACTATCTTCGGGGAGCCGGACATCCTGCTGGGGGATATCTCCCGAAAAGGCCCACTTTGCTTCTGTCACGGTTATGGGCGATACCGCGAGTTCACCAGACCGATCCTGCTCGCGGAGCGGATCGACGCAGTGATCCGCACTGAGGATCCGCGGCCCATTCTGCAGGCAATCTTCGGCAACAAGTACTCCGACAAAAACCAGTGGCCATAAAAAACTCCGGCGGAGGTCCGCCGGAGTTTTCATTGTCTGGTACCTGCCTGTACTAGGGTCGTGCGCTGGCCGAGGCCATCGACTGCTCGCGCTGCGCGATAACGAAGAGATCCTTCTGAGAAGTGCTTTGCTTGAGAACGTCGATCGCGTGGACGAGCTGGTTGTCGTCGGGAACGCTGCGACGCTTGGCGGTCGAATCGCCGAACGCCAGTCGGGCAACGGTGTTGCCGAGGAGCCGATCGATTTCGCCACTGGCCTGCTCGTACTGGGCATGGTCGATGGTGACGCCTTTAGCCTGGAGCCGACGGTAGAACTCCTCGCGCCACGTCGAGGGCACGGTGAAATTCGGCTTCACGGACTTCTTCAGCTCGAGCGAATAATCCATCAAGGTCGCCCGCACGTCGGCAGTCTTTGGAGCGAAAGCGTTGAACACTTTCTGTTCGGCCGTCGTCAACGTGTCGGGGCGCACGATAATGTCGGGCGTGATTGCCCCGCCGCCGTAGACGACGCGTCCGGCATCGGACTTGAACGCCGGGCGTGAGCGACGGACGGAGTCAGTCTCCAGAGAATCCGGCATCACCTCGACGAACTCGCCACTCGGCAGAAGCTTGCGCTCCTTCTGAATGGAGCGTCCATTCGGCGTATACCATTTTGCCGTGGTCATCTTGAGAGCATAACCACCGTCGAGCGGGAAGACAGACTGAACCAATCCCTTGCCAAACGAAGTGGTGCCGACGATCAGGGCGCGGTCGTGGTCCTGCAATGCACCGGCGACGATCTCGGAGGCGGAAGCGCTCCTGCCGTCGGTGAGCAGGATCAGCGGAATAGTCGGAGCAACCGGGTCATCGGTGGCCACGAACGTCTGATTCTCACCGCTGCGCGCGCGGATGCTGGAGATCTGCTGGCCCTTTCTCAGGAATAGATTGCTGACGCTCAGCGACTGATCGAGAATGCCGCCCGGATTGCCGCGCAAGTCGATCACGACTCCCTTGGCACCCTCGCGTGAGAGCTTGGTCATGGAGCTTTCGAGCTCGTCGCGAGCGCTCTCGTTGAACTGGAGTAGCGGGATGTAGCCGATCTTGCCGTCGAGCATGATGGCGTAAGGAACCGCCGGTATGTTGACGACAGCGCGGGTGAAGGTGATCGGTATCAGCTCCGGAACGCCCGGCCGGGAGAATTTCACCAGCACCTTGCTGCCCGGGTTTCCCTTCAGGGCGTCGGAGGTCTGAGTGACTGTCCACCCGCGAGTATTAGTGGTGTCGATAAAGTTGATGCGATCGCCTTCCTGTACACCGGCCTGCTCCGCGGGCGTATGCGGGAATACGCGCTGCACGGTGATGAACCCCTGCGTCTCAGCGATCTCCATCCCGATGCCCGCGTACCGACCGTTCGTCTGCGCGTTGAAGCTCGAAAGCTCCTTTGGCGAGAGCAGAACGCTGTATGGGTCATTGAGCTCGTGGACGAGTCCGCGCGCGGCCTTTTCGTAAAGCGTAGCGGCGTCGACCGTATCAACGAAGCGAGTGGCGACGATGCTCAGCACCTGGTCGAGGAGCCGAGCCCCTTGCTGAGTTTCGCGCTGCTGGAATACGAAGCCTCCGACCATCAGCGGAACTAGCGCGAGGCCGAGAAGCAGGCTTTTTCTGGATCGGGACATACAGTTTTTGGATAAGAGAAGGCGCGCGGTGCGTAAGCTAATAAATACGCCGAGAGCCAGACGAGTGTTCCTGCCGAAGACGCACAAACGGCACCACCCGAATACTCTCAGGATTCTCAGGCGGCTCTGGAAGCTAGTACATAGTCTACGAGCCAATCCCGGTTCAGCTGGCGGAAAGAGGCGTCGCGCAGGAGTCCGGCTGCCAGGAGCATCTCGTGAGCCGGTTGGAGCACTCGTTGCAAATGGGACGGATATCGCTGTGTCAGCGGGAGTTGCTCGGCGAGCGATGCCAGGGGGACGCGCCATGTAACCATACCCTCTTCTCTTGCCACTTCAAGCAGACGATAAAGCCTTCTGGCGACCGGATTGGTCAATGACAGATAGTGGGCAGCCGACAAAGTGACGGTATGGCCGGCGGCGATGTTGGCGCGGATGACTGGACCGATAGTAACCCGCGCATCGCCTGGTTCCGAAGCAGTCAACACCGGGAACAGAGTAAATTGCTCGCGCTCGGCCAGGCGGCGGCGAGCAATTGAAACGGAAGAAAGGATGGTGAAGCGACCTTCTAGCGGCTGCGCCTCCTTCGCTGCAACGTACACCCCGCTCGATTCGAGCGTCGTTCGCTCGAGTCTCGTGAGCGCCGACCGCAGCTGTTCGTATGTTCTGCCGTCGACGCGTCGTCCGATTGACCGGAGAAAGGCGTGCAGCGTAAAACTGACGATCCCGTCTTCGGGAGCTCCCGCCTCGTGGTACCGGTGAAGAAGCTCGATGTAAACGTCCTGATCGAACGTACCCGGCAGACGGTCGCCGGGGCTGGGCAGGACACGCCATCTCCCTCCGCTCTCGGGAGAGAAGGAGATTGCCGTGTCCTCGGCGGAATCACTCAAACGGAAAATCGGGAGAGATTCCAGCGACCGGTCGAGAACGATAGCACGCGTCGGGATTCGCCGACGGGCCACGAAGGTCATGCCAAGAGAATATGTCGCTGATCAAGTACATCGCAATCGCCGCACTGGTGCTTTTCGGAGTGATTCTGGCTCTGATAGGCATTTTGTCGGTCACTCATGACACGCCCGTAAAGAGCGTCATAGCCGAAGGCGACAAGGGTGGTCCTCCGAGCATCGAGGATCCTCTCTTCACCCGCAGCATCGAGTTGTTCACCGGCACTCACATCGATCCAGGCAACAAAGTTCAGATCATGCTCAATGGCGAGGGCACCTACCCGCAGCTATGGAGGGACCTCGCCGCAGCGCAGCAAACGATCACTGTGCAGATGTACTACTCACAGCCAGGAGCGGTCGCTGACAGCCTCGCGAAATATCTTGCCGACCGGGCGCGCAACAAGGTTCGCGTTCTTCTGCTCCTGGATGCATTTGGCTCTCAACCTCTCAAACGCGACTGGGTTCGAAGTCTGAGGAACTCCGGCGTCGAGGTAGTATGGCTGCGTCCGTTGCGGTGGTATACGCTGCAGAAAGCCGCGCAGCGATCTCACGTCCGAGTAGTGGTAATTGACGGAAAGGTCGGTTATACGGGCGGATTCGGACTCGCCGACTACTGGCTTGGCGACGGCCACCACGAAGACCAGTGGCGCGAGAGCAATGTCCGATTCGAAGGTCCGACGGTAGCCGCGCTTCAGGCGGCGTTTGCGGCGGCCTGGGCTGAAGCGACGGGCGAGCTGCTTACCGGCGATTTGTTCTTTCCGAAGACCTCCTTCGCCGACGTTGGGGATGTCCAGGCCGGGCTGATGTACAGCATCCCGAGCACGGGCAGCACACCGGCAGAGAGATTCCTCGCGCTTTCCATAGCCGGAGCACGGAAGACGCTATACGTCACGAATTCCTACTTTGTCCCAGGCGAGAACTTCCTGCAGCTACTGCTGGCTGCGGCGCATCGCGGCGTTGACGTCAGAATCCTCACTGTGAGCAGCAAGACGGACGTGAAAACAACGTGGTACGCCGGCCGCACTTATTACGAGAAGCTTCTCGAAGGCGGCGCAAAAGTGTACGAGTACGAGCCGACGATGATGCACGCCAAGACGATGGTCGTCGACGGGATGTGGTCGGCGATCGGGTCGATGAACTTCGACAACAGATCCCTGTCGTTCAACAATGAGTCGATACTGGTCGCGCTCGATCCGAAAGTCGGCGCCCAGATGGACTCGGTGTTCATGGACGACCTCAAGTGGTCGAAGGAGATCAAGCTGGACGAATTCAGGAAGCGTCCGCTGTCCGGCCGGATTCTCGAGTGGGGGGCGCAGAAGCTGCGTCGGGTGCTCTAGCAGTCAGTCCCCAGGTGTCTGCCCGTGGTGCCGTGCCGCGAAATCCTTCGCCCCTAACACGATTTCATCCAGTCGTCCGCAAGTGGTTCAAGAACACTTTCGGAAAGCCAAGCGATCCGCAGCAGCAGGGATGGCCGGCGATCGCGAGCGGTGCGCATACCCTGATTCTCGCTCCCACGGGCACCGGGAAAACTCTCAGCGCTTTTTTGTGGGAGCTCAATGAGCTGATAACGCGCGGACTCGGCGAACCGCTGCCTAACGCAGTGCATCTGCTCTACATCTCGCCGCTCAAGGCGCTGAACAACGACATTCAGCGCAACCTCGAGCGCCCATTGGCGGAGCTGAAGGAGCGCTTCGCGAAAGCCGAGGAACCGTTTCCGGAAATTCGCGTGGCGGTGCGGACCGGCGACACGCCGGCGTCCGCGCGTGCCCGGATGATCCGGAAGTCGCCGCACATTCTCATTACGACCCCCGAATCACTGCACATCATGCTCACGACCGTGCGAGGTCGAGGCATGTTCTCGGCCGTGCGTGCGGTGATCGTGGACGAGATTCATGCGATCGCGGGGACGAAGCGTGGCGTGCACCTCGCGCTGACGCTGGAGCGGCTCGAACGGCTCTGTGAGCATCCACCACAGCGCATCGGGCTTTCGGCCACGCAACGGCCGCTGGAGGAGATCGCGCGCTTTCTCGGCGGCGGAGTGAACGGCGCGTTTCGGCCCGTGACGATCGTGGATTGCGGGCTCGTGAAGCGCACGGAGATCGCGATCGAATCACCGGTGGAGGATCTCGGGCATGTGCCGGGTGGAACGATCTGGCCATCGGTGGCGCCGCTGGTGCTCCGTCATATCCGGAGTGCGCGAACGACAATCGTGTTCGTGAACAATCGGGCGCAGGCGGAGCGAATGGCGGCGCGGGTGAACGCGTTGGCCGGCGAAGAGATCGCTCTGCCGTACCACGGCTCGCTTTCACGAGAGCGACGTTTTCTGCTGGAAGGAGCGCTCAAGGCGGGGAAGCTGCGTGCGCTCGTGAGCACCAGCTCGTTGGAGCTGGGGATCGACATCGGCTCGGTCGATCTGGTGCTGCAGTTGCAGAGCCCCAAGCGCGTGGCGACGGCGCTCCAGCGCGTCGGCCGCGCCGGCCACACGCTCGAAGCGGTGAGTCGCGGCGTCTTCGTGCCCACCTTTCGCGACGATGCGGCGGAGACGCTGGCGATCGGGCGAGGGATGCGGAGCGGCGACGTCGAGCCGACGCGGGTCGTGCAGAACGCGCTCGACGTGCTCGCGCAGGTTGTCGTGGCCGCGGTATCGATCGACGACGACTGGACGAGTGCGGAGCTGTTCGATCTCGTTAGGCGCGCATACCCATATCATTCGCTCACGCGCACGGCATTCGACGAGGTGCTGTCGATGCTCGCGGGCAAGTATCCGTCGGACGTCGCGGCGGAGCTCGAGGCACGGATGGTGTGGGAACGTACGACGGACCGTCTGACGCCGCTGCGCAGCTCTCGCCTCGTCTCGGTCGTGAACGGTGGAACGATACCCGACCGCGGCCTGTACGCAGTGAATCTTCCCGACCGCACCCGGCTCGGTGAGCTGGACGAGGAGTTCGTACACGAGACGCGGATCGGCGACGTCTTTCAGCTCGGCTCGTCCACGTGGCGGGTCAATGCGATCGAGCACGATCGAGTGATCGTCACGCCCGCTCCCGGGGCTCCAGCACGAATGCCCTTCTGGCACGGCGAGTACGCGGCGCGCTCATCGCACATCGCGCCCCGTGTGGGAGCACTGCGCCGCGAGCTGGCCGAGGCGCGCACGGGGGACGACGTCCGGCGCATCACGGAGGAGTACGAATGCGACGAGGCGACCGCGCAGTCCCTGGTGGAGTACGTGCAGCAGCAGCGCGCCGCGACCGGCGGCGTACCCGATGAGAAGTCGCTCATCGTCGAGCAGTTTCGAGACGAGACGAATGCCGTGCGCATCGTGCTGCACGCGCCGTTTGGCGGCCGCGTGAAC
>DATBXT010000079.1:0-2908 GCA_036514115.1 Gemmatimonadaceae bacterium | reverse complement strand
CCCGCCTCCCGCACCCCGCACCCCGCACCCCGCATCCCCCATCCCGCCTTCACCGCTTTCCCGCCTGCTTCGTCGTAATCAGGATCACTCCATTGGCGCCGTCGATTCCGTAGATGCCGGCTTCAGCGCCCTTCAGCACTCTGATGGTGTCGATGTCGTTCGGGTCGACACCAGTGAGCGCGCCGTCAGGGCCCGGTCGAAACGGAAGACCGTTGAGGATGAAGAGGGGCGGCGCCGGCTGGCCCCGGTAACTCGAAGCCCCTCGTATCTGGAGTGAAATTCCGCCATCAGACGTGCGTCTCACATTTACGCCGGACACTTTCTTCTGGATCACGCTTTCGATCGACTCGTGGGGATCCTGCAGATCGTCACTCGTCACCGTTGATGGATCGCGCGACACATGATGAACCGGAGCAGGAGCACACCCGAAGGTGAGGCCCGTCACTGCCGATACTCCCAGGGAAATGCGTCTTAGCGTCTTCATGATTTGCTCCCTCGTCTGACGTCCTTGGCGAAAATAGCCGCGAGCTCCTGCGGCGCCACTACCTCGAGCTGCTCGTAAGTACAGTCCCTGGGACGCTTGTCCTCGCGCCAGCGACGGAACTGCGCCGTGTGGCGGAATCGGTCGCCCTGCATATGGTCGTACGCCACCTGCACGACGAGCTCGGGACGCAGCGGCTCCCACGACAAATCCTTTCCCGCGCTCCATCGACTCTGGCCGCCGGGCATCCGATGCGGCTCACCCTGCGCGGCTTCTTCCTCGGCCCACGCTCTCCAGGGGTGATCTGCCAGTGCTTTCTTCCGGTACGGTTCGAGGAATTTCACCAGCTCCTTCCGTTTGACGTCGGTGAAGCTGGCGCAGACGCCGACGTGCTCGAGATTTCCGTTGTCGTTGTACAGGCCGAGCAGGAGCGATCCGACTTTTGTCTTCGCCCCCGTTTTGTGCCAACGGAATCCGGCGACGACGCAATCGCACTCACGCTCGTGCTTCACCTTGAGCATCGTCCGCTTGTTGGGCTCGTACGTCCCGGCCTCGCCCTTGGCCACGACGCCATCGAGACCGGCGCCCTCAAAGCGATTGAACCAGTCGCCCGCCTTATCCCGGTCGCGTGTCGCTGGCGTCAGATGCAGCGGTGGCTCCGCCGAAGCCAGTACTTCCTCGAGTCGCGCGCGCCTTTCCGCGAACGGCTTGTCGCACAAGCTTCGACTCCCCTCGCAAAGGATGTCGAAGAAAACGATCGACGCCGGCGTCTCCCCCGCGAGCTTCTTCACCCGCGACTCGGCGGGGTGCAATCGCATCTGAAGCAGATCGAAGCTGAGACCCTCCTCACGCGCGATGACTATCTCGCCGTCGAGGACGCATCGCTTGGGCAGCTGCGCCTTGAGGGGGGCGAGAAGCTCGGGGAAGTAGCGATTCAGCGGCTTCTCGTCCCGGCTCTGGATGAAGACTTCGTCGCCATCGCGGAAGATGAGCGTCCGGAAGCCATCCCACTTGGGCTCGAAGATCCACTCATCACCCGGCGGAAGCGCGCTGACACGCTTGGCGAGCATGGGCAGAACGGGCGGATTGACAGCGAGGTTCATGGGGAAATCTTACTACGAGAAAGCTTTCCTCACTATTCCGCGCTCACCCACATGATCGTGCATCTGATCGACGGCACCTACGAGCTGTTTCGCCATTTCTACGGCCAGCGCAGATTCAACAAAGGGAACGACAAGCCCTTCGGCGCGGTTGCGGGCATCCTGCATTCGGTGCTGGAGATGGTGGAAACCGGCGCGACGCACATTGGCGTCGCGACTGATCACGTCATCGAGTCTTTTCGCAACGAGATGTGGCCCGGCTACAAAACCGGCGAGGGAATCGAGCGGAACCTGTACGCGCAGTTCGGGCCGCTCGAAGAAGCGCTGGCGGCGATGGGTGTCGCCGTCTGGCCGATGATCGAGCTCGAGGCGGACGACGGTCTTGCATCCGCGGCCCGACTCGCGTCAGAAGATTCGCGCGTGGAGAAGGTCTGCATTTGGGCGAACGACAAGGATCTGGCGCAATGCGTCCGTGGCGACCGCGTGGTGCAGATAATTCGCAAAGGGATGCAGATTCGAAACGCCGAGGGGGTGCGCGAGAAATTCGGAGTTGCCCCGGAGCTCATTCCCGATTTGCTGGCGCTCGTTGGGGACGCGGCGGATGGATATCCCGGAATTCCGGGCATCGGAAAATCCACCGCCGCGGCACTGCTCAACAAGCACGGACCGATCGAGTCTTTTCCGGCGGAGGTTCTGGGCGATGCACGCGAGCGGGCGCTGCTGTTCAAGGATCTGGCGACTTTGAGAACCAACGCGCCGCTGTTCGAAAATGTCGACGCGCTGGAGTGGCGAGGTCCGACGCTGGCGTTCGGTCAGTGGCCAGAGAAAATGGCTGACGCGCGGATCGCGGCGCGTGTCGCGAAGGCCGAGGCGGCGAGAAAAACCGCCTAGCGGCGGCGTCCGCCCATCAGCGAACCGAGTACTCCGCGCAGAACCGTGCGAGAGATGGCGCTGCCAGCGCTGCGGGCTGCGCTCTTGGCCATCAAGTCGATGAGGCCGTCGTGGTGACCGCCTCGAGGCCCGGTGCTGCCGAAAATCATACCGCCGACTGCGCCGCCCATTCCTCCACTGGTCGTAGCGGCGCCAGGATTCGCTGAGCCGGCGCCGGCAGTGGCGGCACGAGCCGCCCCCGCGTTCGCTGCAGCGGTTTCCGCTCTCGCCTTCAGCATCTCCATCGCCGATTCGCGATCGACTTCTTTTTCGTACACACCCGCGACGACAGAATTGGCAATCAGTGCGCGACGCTCCTCGGGCGTGATCGGTCCGATCTGCGAGCCCGGCGCAAGCATCCAGGCGCGTTGAGTGATGGCCTGCGCGCCTTTTTCAT
>DATBXT010000078.1:0-4199 GCA_036514115.1 Gemmatimonadaceae bacterium | reverse complement strand
AGTCGACGAGCGGAGACTTCTCGAGAACCAGGGTGAACGTAGTCGACACGCCGGGAGTGCTCTCGGCGGTGAGGTCGCCACCCATACCGCGCGCCAGATCCCTGCTGATCGCGAGGCCGAGTCCGGTCCCCTGGTGACGCTTGGCCGGATCGGTGTCGAGCTGCACGAACGGATCGAATACCGACTGCAGCTTGTCGGCAGGAATTCCGATACCTGAATCCGTTACGGTGATCGCCACCAGCGGCCTCTCGTCCGCGGCACTTGCCGGGAGATCGATTGCAGTGAGAGACACGCGTCCGCCGGCTGGAGTGAACTTCACGGCGTTAGTCAGGAGATTCAGCAGCACCTGACTGAGCTTGCCGCGATCGGCTTTGACCGCAATCGATTCGTCGGCCACGTCTACTGTGTACTCAACGTCCGCGGCGGTGAACTGGGGCGCGATCATCGGGCCGAGATCGTCGATGACTTCGCGCAGTTTCACCGGCGTGATCACAAATTCGACCCGGCCTCGCTCCATTCGCGCAAAACTGAGCAAGTCGTCGACGATTCCCAGCAGATGCTGCTGCGCGCGTTTCACTCGTCGCAGCGCGTCCTGTTGCTCGGGGGTGGTGGGGCCGTACAGGTTAAGGGCGAGGATATCGATGTGCCCCGCAATGGCGCCGAGCGGTGTGCGGAGCTCGTGACTCATGGACGCGAGGAAATTCGCCTTGGCGCGATTGGCGTCCTCGGCGGCGGTGCGCGCTTCCTTTTCGGCCTCGAAGAGTCGCGCGCGCTCCAACGCGAGCGCGCATTGGGCGGCAACGGACAGGAACAGCTCGCGATCCGCGGAGCTGAACTGGCGCGACTCCCGGAACGCGACCCCCATGACGCCAATGGAGTGACTGGCCACAAGCAGCGGCGCCACCATTTGCGCCTTGTGGCCCGTCTCCTCGAGGAGCGGTACGAGCTCCGGGTAGTGCTGATGCCAATCCGCCGGCGATTCGAGAAAGATCGGTCTGGCTTCGCGGGCGGCGTCAGAGAGCGGAGCGCGCAATGAGAGAGGAATGCTGCGCCACTGCTCGAAGATTTCCGGTGGCATGTCCCTCGCCCGCATCAACTCGAGCGAGTCACCGAGCTTTGAGCGCCGCGCCATCACAACGCCGGCGACGCCGGGGAATGAAAGCTCGACGCGATCGACCACCGCGCTGGCAATGTCCGCGGGCGTCGCGGCCACGGACAGCGACGCGGTCAGAAGGTGCAGCTGGAGGGCGCGCAGGCGCGCCTCCTCAGTCTCCCGGATCTTCGCCCGGAGCTGCTCCGTCTCCCCACCCTTACTTATGGTAGTGTTCCGCTCCCTGTCGAACTCTATTTCCACCGGGGGTCAGGTTGGGGATCTTTCAAGGTGTTTGCGAAGGGCAATATGCGAAACGTCTCATGACCCGCAAGGGCATCCCAGGATGAAGTCACGCGCACAATCGGCCGGCGAAGAGATCGCCAACAGTCTTACGCACGGGGTCGGCGTACTGCTTACGCTTATCGTCGGCCCAGTGCTGGTGATGACCGCGGTGGGCACTGGGGACCCCTGGCGCATAGTAGCGTCAGCGACCTAC
The DNA here is from genome assembly GCA_036514115.1 of Gemmatimonadaceae bacterium. GTDB lineage: Bacteria > Gemmatimonadota > Gemmatimonadetes > Gemmatimonadales > Gemmatimonadaceae > UBA4720. Next base: position 2,610 of record DATBXT010000078.1, on the reverse strand, counting down.
GCGACGACGTTGTTGTTTCTCTTTACGTCTTCGATGTTGTATCACGCGCTTCGTTCACCGGAAGCGAAGCAGCTTTTCCGTCGCATCGATCACTCGGCGATCTACCTGCTCATCGCCGGCACTTACACTCCGTTCACACTGATAACGCTGCGCGGACCGTGGGGATGGACCCTGTTTGGTGTGATTTGGGGCCTCGCCATCGCAGGCGTCCTTCTCAAGAGCACGTTCGGCGCGCGCCTGCCTGCGCTGTCGACAGCGGTCTACCTTGGGATGGGATGGCTCGCGATCATCGCGCTGCGTCCGTTGATGCTTCACGTCGCGCCGCGCGGCCTGGCGTGGCTGGTCGCGGGTGGATTGTTCTACACGCTCGGAGTCGTGTTCTACGTGCGCGATGATCGACGACACTACCACCATGCCGTGTGGCACTTGTTTGTTCTGGCAGGGAGTATGGCTCATTTCTGCGCAGTTCTGTGGTATGCGTTGCCGCTGCCTCCGGGGTAATTAACGAGCGTGTAGATCAAACGACAGCGTCTGCACATCACCGTACAATTACGATGTGAGGACACACACAAAAGCTCACTTGCGCGGAATGCGATTGTGCATATAGTGGATCGCGCATGCATGGTCGTTCTGCGCGCTAATACATTTTTTCGGCGCGCTTCCACAGCTTCGAGCTTACGTGAATCTGACACCGGCGCAGCATCTCCTCATACGACGCGCAGTCGCGGCAAACGAGCTCGAAGGTGCAGTATCAGCCGAGCAGCGAGGTTTCGTGCGCGAGGTTTGTGCGCAGGCGCCGATCGACCATGATCGTGAGAAGTTTCTCATCGCCTTCAAGGTTGCGATCGTCGAGGCGGTGAACGAGCTGGCGATTCCCTACGGCTCGCGTCGCGATGCGGTCGTCGACGGACTGATCAGTGTTTTCATCGGGGAGCTCTATGACACTGCCGAACACTCCGCTCGCTCACAAATGCGCGGCGCCGTAACGAGCCCGGCGCGACTGGACACAAGGAGCGACATCACAAGCGCTCGCGGCTGACTTACTTCACGCGTTTTGCGTATTGTGCATCAACGCACAGTGCGCAGAGCCGCACAATGAAAACACGTCAATAGCACGCGCGCGGACATTCGGTGTTGTGTTCACCCGATTCGTACGGTAACATGCGATCAGACAGTTCCTTCCAGATCGCTACGGGCGTGAGCAGCCTGCGACCCTCTGGCGTCAAACGCTTAGAAGAAGGTCGTGATGGCTGAAAAGAAAGATGCGCCCAGGTCCGTCGGCAACGACGGAAGCACCGTAACAAGGGATCTGGATTTCGCTCAGAGCGGCGACGGTGTTGGCCCGAATGGCTCGGCCGACAATCTCCTCATCGCCAAACTTCCGCCGAGCGAGCTCGCGGCATTCACCGCCAAAGCTGAAAGAGTGTCGGTGCAAAGCCGCCAAGTGCTCATGGAGAACGGGGACGAGATTACCGCGGTGTATTTCCCCGTCACCGCCATGATCTCGCTACTCACTGTCCTCGCCGGCGGCCCATCGATCGAAGCAATCACGGCTGGCTATGAGGGGATGGCGGGCCTGCCGCTGTTTCACGGTGTCAAGACAACCTATACGAGGGCCGTCTGCCAGATCAGCGGCGACGCGTACAAGATCTCCGCGAAGGATTTCCTCTCACTCCTCGAGACGTCCCCGGTGCTGACGTCAATGCTTCACCGGTACGCCCAGTTCATGCAGGACTCCATCGCGCAATCGGCTGCGTGCAACAGCATTCATCTCATCGAGCAACGCTGTGCACGATGGCTGCTTCTTTCCGCCGACGCGGTTCGCAACGCCCACTTCGGCCTCACCCAGGAATTCTTTGCTCAGATGCTGGCGGTACGCAGGTCCGGTGTGACGACCGCAATGGGCGGTCTGGAGCGCAAAAACCTGGTCACCGGCAGGTACGGCACGATCACCATCGTCGACAGGGAAGGTCTGACGAAGCTCGCGTGCGAGTGCTACAACACGGTAAAAGCCAGGCGTAACGAGCTGCTGGCCTAGCCGCCTCCCGGCGGCTATCTACCACGAAATCGAAGGACGCTGCATCTTCGTATTCCTTCGAGCCCAACAATCATGCTGATCGGCCTCATCGTAGTCGTCATCGTCCTGATCGCGATCTACTTCTCGCTCTACAATCGTCTGGTGGCGTTGCGGGTGCGTTCCCAGAACGCGTGGTCGGACATCGACGTTCAGCTCAAACGCCGCGCAGATCTCGTTCCCAATCTCGTGAATACTGTAAAGGGCTACGCATCGCACGAGCGCGAGACTCTCGACGCGGTGACGCAAGCGCGCACGAGAGCCGTTGCCGCACAAGGCGCAAGCGTCCCGGAGCGCGCCGCCGCGGAGAGTGAGCTGACCAACGCGTTGCGAGGGATGACGGTGGCGGTTGAGGCGTACCCGCAGCTTCAGGCGTCCGGCGGGTTTCGGGATCTCCAGGCGCAGCTCGCTACCACAGAAGATGCGGTGCAGAATGCTCGCCGATACTACAACGCTGTCGTGCGCGACTTCAACACCGCAGTGTCGACGATCCCGTCGAGTCTTATTGCGGGATCAATGGGATACAAAGAGCTGGA
>DATBXT010000077.1:0-20801 GCA_036514115.1 Gemmatimonadaceae bacterium | reverse complement strand
CAGAACGTCGACCACTTCCCTCACCTGCTGGTACTCGAGAAGGCGACGCACGAGCTCGGCGCGTGGATCCTCCCACACGTCTTCGCCTTCGCGCCGCGGCAACAGCATCTGTGCCTTGATGCGTACCAGCCTCGCCGCCATCTCCAGATAGTCGGCCGCCTCGTCGAGCTTCAGCGACGAGATCCGCGCCAGGAATTGCTCCGCGATGCGCGCGATTGGAATGTCATAGATATCGATCTGCTCGTCGCGAATCAGCGTCAGCAGAAGATCGAGGGGCCCTGAATATTCGGCGAGCTCGACGACGAAAACCTCGGACGCCGCTGATGGATCGGCGACCGCCACTGAGCTCGAACGCATCGTCACATCGTCCATGGACTGGGCAGGATATAGGGGAAAACAGCCCGTGTCGCGAGTTTGTCGAGCAGGAAAACCGGCGCAAACCAGAAGTTCAGTACAGGCGCGCCGAAGCCGATCAGCAGGAAAAGTATCAGCAATCCGCGTGCGCCGAGTCTTTGATAGTTGAGCGCCCAGCCCGGTGGCAGGATGTATTTGAAGACGTGCGAGCCGTCGAGAGGCGGAATGGGAATGAGATTGAATGCCGCCAGGGCAAGATTGATCAACACCCCATAAAGGAACATCGTCTGAAGGATCGCACCGGTGTTCTGCAGCGCCGGCGCGGCCCGGCCGATAAATCCGATCAGAATGATCAGCGGAATGCAGCAGATAGCGATGACGAAGTTCGTCGCCACCCCCGCAAGCGAGACGATAATGTCGCCTCTCTTGTAGTTGCGATAATTGCGGGGGATTACCGGAACCGGCTTGGCACCGCCGAAGGCAATGCCTGTCGTGAAGTAAGTCAGAAGTGGCAGCAGGATCGTCATGAATGGATCGATGTGCGGTATCGGATTCCATGTCAGCCTGCCAAGCGAATACGCAGTCGTGTCACCCTGCTTCAGCGCGGCGTACCCGTGCGCGTACTCGTGCGCTACCATCGAAAACAGCAGAACCGGCGCGACGAGAAGGAACTGCTGAACAGATTTGTCCAAGTTGTACGGGCTAAGGGAGAAGATCTGCGCTGGAAGTTAGCACGTCGGAGCGGGTTCGGCAGCTTGACGGGAGCAGCTTCTTCGGGCAAATTTCACGGCTACAAACCTGTAGAAAACCCGGAGAAATCAGTTAGTGCCAAATCTTGCTTCAGCTAAGAAGAACATGCGGAAATCACGCGCTGCTGCGGTCCGCAACCGCGCTCAGAAGTCCGCGCTCCGTACCGCGCTAAAGCGCGCTTCCGGAGGCAGCGCTGAGGAGAGACTGGCTGCCGTGAAGCTTCTCGACCGCGCTTCGCGCAAGGGTCTGATCCACAAGAACGCCGCGGCGCGCCACAAGAGCCGCATCGCGAAGACCGCCAAATAAGCACCACGTTCCAACGAAAAGGGTCGCCTTCCCGGCGACCCTTTTTTACATCGTGGCGAGCTCTCCGCCGCATCTCTCGCAATACCACTCGGTGGGATAGTTGGCCGCACCGCACTCGGGACACTTCAGAGTCTTGTGCTGTTCGGATCGCGGATCATGCGTCCCCCCGCTCTTTGGAACTGAAGGCGGAGTCGCCACCGCCGTTGTCGTCGGAGGCGAGCCGGTACCGCTCCCCGGCCGCAACACCGGGAAATCATCGAAGGGCGTCCGGCCTGCTGGGCCACTCGCGCTCGGTGTGTTCACCCTCGCACCGACAGGCGCTTCGGCCCGACTCGGCGGATTCAGAGTAGGCGGCTCGGGGACAGCAGGCCGCGGTATCACGGGAGAGATTGGCGCGCGGGTGCCGTCCTCTGCACCGGATCGGCCGAGGATCGCGCCGGCCTGCTTCTCTTTCATGCTGAGTGCAAAGATCCGATTGAGCTCGGTGAGCTGGACTTCGAGCACGCTCTTCTCCTTCACCAGCCGCGTGAGCTCCTTGTCCCACGCGCCGCCAATCTCCTTCCACTGCTTGTCCGTGTATTCGCCGACGGCGGCGCGCAACTCTGCTTCCTGGCGCGCTTCGCGTTGTTGCAATTCCTGGCGCGAGATCTCTTCGAGGCGTGCGCTCAGGCCGTCGATGCTCTCGCGCAGCTCACCCGCGCGCTCCGCGAGCTTGCTCGACACTTCGCGCAGGCGAGTCTGGTAGTCGCCATGGACGCGCGCAAAAACAGATTCGGAAGTGTCCGCGCGCTTCTGTTCCAGCGCGGAAAGCCACTCCTCGTATCTCTGTCTTTCTTTTAAAAGTCCATTGAGTGCGTCCAGCGAGACTGGCTCTTTATCAGCCATCACCCGTCATCCCCTGACTCGATTCATCCTTTCCCCTTCCCGGCTGCGGAGGGGATTTCCGATCGAAAGACGACCGAACCTGCCACAATAGTACAAGAGGGGCGGCCGGCGAGGGTCATTCCGTTGTACGGACTGTTCCTTCCTTTGCTCGCGAATCGCGCGGCATCCACCTTCCAGCGCGCTGACGGGTCGAACACCGTGACATCCGCGGCCGCCCCACGCTTGAGGGATCCGCCGGGAAGGTTGAACAGACGCGCGGGCGTGCAGGCCATTCTGTCGACCAGATCGGAGAAGGTCAGGTGTCCAGGCTCGACCAGGTTGGTGATCACCACCGCCAGCGCGGTCTCCAGTCCCACGATTCCGTTCGGAGCGTCTGCGAACTCACGTTCCTTCTCGTCGTAATGGTGCGGCGCGTGGTCGGTCGCAACGAGATCAATGGTCCCGTCCTTCACGGCCTCACGCAGAGCTTCGACATCCTTCTGAGTTCGCAGCGGGGGATTCATCTTCGCATTCGTATCGTAGTCCCGAACCCGCTCCTCCGTCAGCGAGAGGTGGTGGGGACAAACTTCGGCCGTGACGTTGATGCCGCGATCCTTCCCCCACCGAATCAGCTCCACCGATCCCTTCGTGCTCATGTGAGCGAGATGTACGTGCCCGCCCGTGAGCCGCGCGAGAAGGATGTCCCTGATCACCATTATCTCTTCTGCTTCAGCAGGAATGCCTTTGAGACCCAGGTGCGCACTGACGATTCCCTCGTTCATCGCTCCACCCGCCGAGAGAGTCGGCTCCTCGCAGTGGTCAATCACCGGAATCTTGAAAGTGCGCGCGTATTCCAGCGCGGTGCGCATCAGTTGTGCGCTGGCGACCGGCTTGCCGTCGTCGCTGACAGCCACCGCACCGGCTCCAAACATTTCGCCGAATTCGGCGAGAACCTTTCCTTCCTGGCCGACTGAAATCGCCCCTATCGGATAGACGCGGGCTGCCTTTGCGCGCTGCCCCTGGCGCACGATGAAGCCCACCGCCGCCTGGTTGTCCGTGACCGGATCTGTGTTCGGCATTGCGCACACGGCTGTAAAGCCGCCGGCCGCGGCTGCGCGCGCGCCGGTGGCGATCGTCTCCACATCCTCCCGACCCGGCTCCCGCAAATGGCAGTGCACGTCGATGAAGCCCGGCGACACTATGAGACCGTCGCAGTCTATCACCTCGGCGTTGTCGGCCGACTCGATCCGCCCAATACCTCTGATCTCGCCCTCGCCGATGAGAACATCGCCGATCTCGTTTAGACGCTGCGACGGGTCGACGAGCGTCCCGCCCTTCAGAAGAATCGGCTTCATTCCCTGTCCTCCCGACCCCGAGCCCCGCCCTTTGCTGCCTCGGCAAGCTCCGGCTTCCCACCCGCCAGCAGGTAGAGGACAGCCATTCTGATAGCCACGCCGTTTGTCACCTGGTCCAGAATGACACTGTGCGGGCCGTCGGCGACGTCGGAATCGATCTCCACGCCACGATTCATCGGGCCCGGGTGGAGCACCAGGATATCGTGCTTGGCGCGATCGAGCCGCTCGCGCGAAATGCCGAAAACGCGATTGTACTCACGCGCGGACGGGATGTAACCCGCGGTCATCCGCTCGAATTGCAATCGCAGCACGTTCAGCGCTTCCGCCCATTCAATCGCCTCCTCTACGCGGTCGAACACGCGAACCCCGAAATCGTCGATGGCATTCGGGAGGAGGGAACGGGGACCGCAGACCGCGACCTCGGCGCCGAGCTTGGTCAAGCCCCAAATGTTGGATCGCGCCACGCGTGAATGCAGAATGTCCCCACAAATGCACACGCGGCGGCCTTTCAGATCGCCGAAGCGGTCGCGCAGCGTAAGAATGTCGAGCAGCCCCTGTGTCGGGTGCTCGTGGGTGCCGTCGCCGGCGTTGATCACGTTTGACTGAATCCGGTCAGCGAGAAATTTCGCCGCGCCGGATGCGGAGTGGCGAATCACGACCATGTCGATCCGCATCGCCTCGAGATTGCGCGCAGTGTCCACCAGTGTCTCGCCCTTCGACACGCTCGAGCCGCTCGCGGAGACGTTCACCGTGTCCGCAGACAGTCTCTTCTCGGCGAACTCGAAGGAGATCCGCGTGCGGGTCGAGTTCTCGAAGAAAAGGTTGACGATCGTAGATCCGCGCAGCGCGGGCACCTTCTTGATCGCGCGCTCGCTGATTTCCTTGAACGGCTCGGCGGTATCGAGAATGAGGCGAATCTGCTCGCCGGTCAGTGACTCGAGCCCGAGGAGATCTTTGCCGAGCGTGCCCGTCACGCAGCTGACTTGGGCACGATTACGACCTCGGTGCGCTCGTCGAGCTCGGCGACCATGACATCGACTCGCTCGTCGTCGGCGACGTCGATTTTCTTTCCGACCACGTCGGCGTGGATCGGCAACTCCCGCCCGCCGCGGTCGATGAGAACTGCCAGCGCAATAGACGCGGGTCTTCCGAAATCGGCCAGCTCGTCGAGCGCCGCCCGCACAGTTCTACCGGTGTAGAGAACATCATCGACGATCACGACGTGCTTGTCGTCGATCTCCCACGGAAGTGACGTGGGTCCAACAACTGGGCGCGGCCCGACGGTCTGGAGGTCGTCGCGGTAAAGAGTGATGTCGAGCGAGCCTTGCGGGACCGTAACACCTTCGCCGCCCTCGATCATCTTGACCAGCCGGTCCGCGAGCTGAACCCCACGACGCTGAATTCCCACGATGACGAGGTCGTCGGTGCCGCCGTTGAGCTCCACTATCTCCACGGACATTCTCTTCAGGGTCCGCTCGACGGCCCGGGCGTCGAGGACCGTCGTTGTTTTCGTAGCCATTGGTGCACAAATATGGCGTCAGGCGATAATTAATTGAAGACCAATCAACCCGTTTCCGCGAAGGCGATGCTCGAGCGACTGATAAAATTCGTGCGGCAGGCTACGTCGTCGACGATCAGCCAGTTCAGTGTTCTGGGGATACCTATCGTTGTGGACAACACTCGCCCCGATATCAGGACGGAGGACGTCGTGGCGCGGCTCGAGCGCTGCCTTTCTCTGATTCAGCGGTATGTGCCGCACCACTTCCGCCACCTCGCGCGCGATTTCAGCTACATCGTTGTGCAACGATTCGCCTGTCGGGGCGCCTACTTCCATGAACAGCGCGCGTGTCTGGTCGAGCTGACCTTTACTGTCAATCGCGAATTCTCCGACGCCGAAGTGGCGGCGACGATTCTGCACGAGGCGATGCACGCGCGACTCCACGCACTTGGGTTCCCGCTGGAGATGGAAGATCGCGCCCGCCAGGAGCGCTTCTGTCGGCGTGCCGAAATCGAATTCGGCAGCCTTGTGCCGGATGGGAGGAAGGTCGTGGAACGGGCGCAGTGGACGGCCGCGCTGGATGACGACGAGGTGGCGCCAGTGGTAGATCCACGACTCGCCGCGCAACGCATCGCAGAAGTCGATCGCGCGGCGTTGAAGGGCCGTAGCTGAACTAACGGGCTGGGGCCGATTTTATTTCGACGCCGTTTTCCTCTTCCACGATCTTTACCGCTTCGACGTGATCCGCGGTTTCCCCCAGCTTCTCGCGCGCCTCGTGAAAGCGCGCCGCGGCGAGGGAGATCAAAGGAGTTTTCGCATCCAGATCGTCGGCCATCACCGCGGCAATGCCAATGTCTTTCTCCAGTAGAGCGAGACGAAACGTCCGCGGGAATGCGCGGGTGAGAACCCGCTGTGGAATCAGATTCTCGGAGCTGTTCGAGCGCCCGCTCGAGGCATTGATCACTTCGAGCGCGACCTTCGGATCGACGCCGGCTTTGACGAGGATCGCCAGACCTTCGGCCGCCGAGAGAATATGGACCGCCAGCAGAGCGTTGTTCACTGCTTTCAGAGCATCACCTGATCCAACAGGACCGGCATGGACGATTTTCTTGCCGAAGGCTTCGATTACCGGACGTACGCGCTCGAATACGACAGGCTCCCCGCCCCACATTACCGTGAGAGTCCCCGCCTTCGCTGCGGTCGTTCCCCCGCTCACCGGAGCGTCGATGAATTCGACCCCGCGCCCTCCGAGCTCCGCCGCTATCGAGCGCGATGTCGGCGGATCGCCCGATGTGCAATCGATGAGAACTGCGCCCTTACGCACGGCCTGAAGGATCCCGTTTTCGCCGTGCAGTACTGCCTCGACCTCGGCTGACGACGGCAGACACGTTATTACGACCCACGCGTCCTTTACTGCTTCAGCCGGTGTCGAAGCCGCCCGGGCACGGTGATTCCTCGCGAACGCCTCGGCCTTTGACGCAGTTCGGTTCCACACGACCAGCTCGAATGGATCGCGGGCAAGATGCGAGGCCATCGGCTCGCCAATGTCGCCAAGTCCAATGAACGCAATCTTCATTCAGTTGCCGGAACGAGTCGGGGTTAGAGAGACGGAGTTGTGCGCGTAGACGAGCGCCGAAAGATCTGCGATGAGCCGGGCAGATTTTGCCCCGTCTGCGATACCGCGTGTCAGCACCACCAGCACATACGGCCTACGTCCGGGAGGGTACACGATCGCGGCATCGTGTGACACAGCAGTGATGTCTCCTGTCTTGTGAGCGACGCGAACCCCGGGCGGCAAGCCAGCCGGAATCTTTTCGTTGAACTCCTGCGCAAGCAGAATCGCGAGCATCTCGCGCGTCGCGCTCGGGGAACCTGCCCTGCCCTCCTGGATTGCGCGCAGAATGATCGCCAGATCGCGCGCGGTAGTTGTGTTGTTCAATCCCTTTTCAAATGCCTTCCCATCTTCGACTCCGCGCCTGACCTGGATCCTTTGCGCGCCGAGCTCTCGCATGCTTTTCGTCACCGCCTCGCCGCCGACCAGTGTGATCAGCGTGTTGGTGGCGAAGTTGCTCGAACGCGTGATCATCAGCCGCAATAGGCTGTCCACGCGCACCCGCTGTCCTATTCGTTTGTAAAGACTGGAATCGCTGTCAGAGCCCGCATCCAGCGAATAGGGTGATCCGTCGACCAGCGACGCGAATTGGTTCACCATCAGCAGCGGCTGCTCCATGCGAAAGGAACCGCTTTGCGCGCGCTTGAACAGCTCTATCATGACCGGCACCTTCATCGTGCTCGCGGCATGAAAGCTCGTGTCCGCATTGAGAAATAGCGTGTCCGTTGAGCCGAGGTCGACATAAGCGAGACCCACATACGCGCCCGGCTCCCGGGCAATCCTCGCCTCGATCTTCTCGCCAAGTGAGTCCTGCGGTTGGATCGCAAACAGCCAGGCCGCCGCCCATAGGATCATCATCTTCTTAAATGGCCGCGGTCAAACCGAGCGAATCGCCGAAGGAGCTGGATGACCCACTTCTGCCCAGATACTCTCGTTATGACGGTCGCGAAGAAGCAGCGAGCCAACGACGACTGTGATGAGGGCAACGACGATGGGGAACGCAAGTCCCGCGTAGATATTTCCGGTTCGCGCGACGAGGCTGGTGGCGATTATCGGCAGGAAGCCGCCGAACCAGCCATTGCCGAAATGATAAGGTAAGGACATCGACGTGTATCGGATTTTCGCTGGGAACGCTTCAACCAGAAACGCCGCGATCGGCCCGTACACCATCGTTACGAACACCACCTGGACGAATACCAGCGCTGTGAGCGCGACGGGATTCACCGGGCTCGAGTAATACTTCATTGCGTGGTAGATCGGGACGTACAGAAGGGCGGCGAGGAGATTGCCCGCCATCATTATCTTCTTGCGGCCAATCCTGTCCGAGAGACCGCCAAAAAAGACGAACAGCGGCGCACCGAGGGCGAGTGCAATTGCCACGCATACGTAGGACGTCACCAGCGGCACCTTCAGCACGGTCTGGAGGAAGAGCAGCGCATAGAACTGGCCTGTGTACCACACAACCGCCTGACCCGCCGCCGCACCGAACAACACCGTGAAGAAAATCTTCCAGCGCGACCAGGTTCCAAAGCTTTCCTGGATTGGCGCCGTCGAAGTCTTCCCAGTCTCTTTCAGGATCGAGAACAGCGGCGACTCCCTGAGTCTTACGCGGATGTAGTAGGAGATCGCCAGCAGCAGGAGCGATAGAATGAAGGGGACGCGCCATCCCCAGACCTTGAATGCCTCTTCGCCGACGACTGCCCTCACGATAAGGATGACGGCGAGTGAGATGAAGAGCCCCAGAGTCGCGGTCGTCTGAATGAAGCTCGTGTAGTAGCCGCGTCGCCCGTCGGGCGCGTGCTCCGCGACGTATACCGCGGCGCCCCCGTACTCGCCGCCGAGCGCGAGCCCTTGCAGCAATCGCAGCACGACAAGGACGATCGGCGCGGCGATGCCGATGCGTGAGTAGCTGGGCAGAAATCCTATGGCCGCCGTGGATCCACCCATGATCAGGAGCGTCGTGAGGAACGCGAACTTACGGCCGACGAGGTCGCCGATGCGTCCAAAGACCAGCGCGCCGAATGGGCGAACTGCAAAACCCACCGCGAAAGTCGCCAGCGTTTTGAGAAAGCTCGCGGTCGGGTTGTCACCCGGGAAAAACTGGGTGGAGATGATCGCCGCCAGACTGCCGAAAATATAGAAGTCGTACCACTCGATCATCGTGCCCACGGACGACGCCGTGATGACCTTCCAGATGCCACGGGTGTCGTAGCCGCCAGCGCCCGCAGCTGCTGAGGATGGATAGGAGCCGGATGCTGACGCGCCTGAGGTCATGACGGAGAATTCCTCGAAGTTCGGGTGAACACGCTCATCGAATCCAGCCGCGACTGCGATAGGTATCTGTTGCGAATCGCTCGTACAACCACGCTCGAAACGCTCGAAACCGATCTTCCGGAGTGCTGTTAGGAACCAGTCCGGACCCGCGCACTATCGCCGGCACGCACACCACTTTAAAGCCCACCGTCTCGAAAGTAGCACACGCTCTTCTCGAGTGCAGTGGAGAGGTGACCACGGCCACGGTGTTCCAGCCACGCGGTCGCGCTATCGCGCGCATTCTCAGTGCTTCCGTTCGCGTGGTGCGGATGGAATCGACGAATATTACAGTCGCCTGGGGCACCGCCATCCGGGTGATCTCGTCGAGGTCGGCCGAATCGGACACCGGCTTTCCGCCAAACACCCTGGTCTCTCGCGAGATGAGCATCGCATTGCTGGTCCCCCGCCTGACGAGCGAGACCCCCGTCAGAACCCGATCGAGAGTCTCTGAACGCATCAAGCCATCGGGCGTTCCACCCATCGAGAGCACAGCGACGGCGTCCAGCCTCGGCGGGACCGTATCGCGCCTGATGAAAGGAGCTGAGGAGGCGGCGGCAAGCGGAGTGTAAGCCACCGCGATGCAAAGGAACCCGAGCACTGCTCCGGCGACCCAGAGAAGCGGCCTCAAACGGCTCGCTCCCAGTAACGCTCCAGCGACGGCCAGTGGAAGAAACAGCGTCAGCTCTGGCCTTCGTAGCAGGCCCTGAACGCCCAGGGCATTTGCGGCGACACCACACAGCGTGCCGAGAATCGCGCCGGTGAGCGCGTCGCGAGCCAGGGCCGGCGAATCCTTCACACTGAGCACGGCGAGAATTTACGTCCCCACGCCTGCTGCGGTACTCAATTCACAGTGGCTTGCCGGGAGCGATGGGAACGACCTCTTTGGCGGCGGCCGCGAACCAGTCACCCGCAAGCAAACGCCTTAGAGTGCGGACGATCCGCCTCACTACGAGGATCAACACCACGAGTAGCGCCAATGCCAGTGACAGCGTGAGATAAGGATGGTGCCATACAGCGAGTGCAACCGAAGCAATTGTTCCGAGCTCGGCGATGTTCGCTATCGCGTTCGTGAACGGCTCAGGGGAAGCGTCGACCGCGTACCGGAGACCGAGCTTTGTCCCGTGAGTAGTCGCTGCCAGTCCGCCGCCGAGAAGAACCGCCGGCACCGTGAGCTTCGGATCGAGGTGATAGACGGCCGCGGCGGCCAGAACCGCTGCAGCTACCGGCCGGACAAAGATCTGAATGGTTTCCCAGATGCTCGCCACACCCGGAACGAGCGTTACCATGAACTCGACCGCGTAGATGGCGGCGGCTAACCCGATGATCCACGGGTTGGCGACGACGTCGAGCCCTGCCGGCAGGTGCGCGATCCATCCCTGTCGCTCAGCGAGACCGAGGATGGCAATGGTTGCGGGAACGTTGATGCCGGCGGCGTATGCGACACCGAGCGCCTGCGCCAGATCTACGAAAGGGTTCACAACGAACAGCCGGGCAGACTCCATGCCCGGCTGAATGCTTAGCCGCTCAGGCGAAGCTTACGGGGTCTTGCTCCCGGAGTGCTGCGCGCTCTGCGCGGAAATACGGTCTGCGGCCGCTTTCAGCGCTTCCTGGATGTGCACCGATTGCTCCGCGATTACCTGCTGCGCCGTGGTGACCGCCCCAGACGCGACCTGCATCGCGGCAGTTTTGACTTGTGGATCGGAGGCGATCCGCATCGCCAGGGTCTGCAGCGCCGCGGCGAGATCTTCGAGAGATTTCTGCAGCTCGGGTGACGGCTTGAAGTCGACCGTGTCCGTGGCAGCTTTGGCGTTCGGCTTTGCGACGGGCCGGTTCCCCGGCTGCTGCGACCGCGCGGCTGAAGCCGCGGCCAATCCCATCACGAGCACGAAAAGAAGCGCTATACGTTTCATCAGAAGAATCGGAAGTAAGTTGGGAGCCCAATCACGCGTTTCGACCCATACCCCACAATAGCTCTAAGGGTCTATGGCCGAAACATTCAATTGCCGCGCCAGCCTTCAGGAGGGGTTAAGAGGTGTCAGAGTACGCCGCACAGCTGCGTGAAACGGTCGGGAGAGCCGCGAAGGTACTGCATCAGATGAGCGACGAGGAGTCGCAGCGCGCACCCCGGCCAGGGAAATGGTGCCCCCGTGAAGTGATCGGGCATCTGATAGACTCGGCATCGAACAATCATCAGCGATTCGTGCGCGCACAGTTCAGGGATGACTTGTTGTTCGACGGTTACGAGCAGGATGCCTGGGTTGCCTTACAGCAGTACAAAGACGCCCCGTGGGCCGAGCTTATAGAGTTGTGGCGTCTTTTTAACCTGCACATCGCGCGCATCATGCAGGCTGCCCCCATTGACGAGCGTCTTCGCAAACGGGCACAGCATAATCTCGATCAAATTGCATGGACATCCGTCTCACGCGATGAGCCGGCGACACTCGACTATTTCATGAGCGATTACGTGGGCCACCTGAAGCACCATCTCGCGCAGATCGGCATCGTTTCCTAATTCACCCAGTCCGCCACGAAGATGTTCGTTTCATGCGGGTTTGCGTCGTGGCGGTTGGATGCCCAAACCAGGCTCCGTCCGTCAGCGCTGAACATCGGAAATCCATCGAAGGTGGGCGCGGTGGTCACCTGCTCGAGACCGGAACCGTCGGGGTTTACGAGAAACAGATCGAAATTTCCGAGCTTCGGATCGGTGTGATGGTTCGAGGAGAAGATGATCTTCTTTCCATCCGCCGTCCACGACGGACCAAAGCTCGCAGCACCGAGGTGAGTGATCTGCCTCTTCCCGCTTCCATCGGCGTTCATGATCCATAAGTCCATCTTGTTCGGCCGCACCAGCCTTTGCCCAAGCAGTTCCTTATAGGTTGCCAGCTCGGCGGGTGCGTGCGGATGATTGGCGCGGTAGACGATTCGTTGCCCGTCCGGCGACCACCACGGCCCGCCATCGTAGCCGGGGTCATTGGTGAGTCGCTTTAGGTGCGAGCCGTCGACATTCATGACGTAGATGTCCAGGTCACCGTCCTTCAGCGACGTGAAGACGATGCGTTTCCCGTCCGGCGAAATGACGCCTTCCGCTGTGTAGACCCCGAAGTGAGTGAGCCTTCGAAGACCTGATCCATCGGCGCGAGCAGTATACAGGTCGAACGGGTCGAGCCTCCACACATAACCCTTGGACGGATCCGGGCGCGGCGGGCACTCTCGTTCCAGCGCCTGGCTGGAAGCGAACATGATGCGCCGGTCGCCATCCATGAAGTAGCCGCACGTCGTCTTCCCCCGGCCACCCGAGACGCGGCGAACATGAGTCCCATCCACCCACATGGTGTATTGCTGGTCGCACGTCCGTCCGTCGCGGGTGCTCTGGAAGATCAGCCTCCGCCCATCGCGACTGAAATACGCCTCCGCGTTTTCTCCGCCGTTAGTCAGCTGGCGGACATTGCGGAGATGCTTTTCTCCTTGCTCAGCCGGAACGTTGCGTGCGCTCGTGATACTCTGCCCATACGCCGTTGACCCAGCAAGCAGCAGAAAAGCGCAGATCGATAACCTCAAGAAAAACCTCCGGGCAACCATATGACACCACTCGGTATCTAACCGCGTAGGGCGATGAAGATAGCGACGGTCTGGGCTACCGGCGCTGTCCCTGTTCGTGGCGCCAGCCAGTTCCAACCATTTATCCCGTCTTGCGGTCTAAGGTTGGAACGCGGTTGGGCTGCTGCGTTCGGACTTCCCTCAAACCGAATCCACCCGTAGGAGCGTTATGCCCGGTCGTCCGTCCATCGCGTCATTCTGCCTGACGCTGCTTTGCCTGTTCTCTGTCAGCTCGCTGGCCGCCGCGCAGGCGACCACTCGCTCCCAAAACGATCCACGACCCGTGGCGCAAGCCGAGCCTCGACAGGGTCAGATCATCGTTGATGGAAAGCTCGATGACGCAGCCTGGAATGCCGCGAAACCCATCACCGACTTCGTTCAGTCCTCGCCGGACGAAGGCAAGCCGCCCAGCCAAAGGACCGAAATCCGGATTTTATACGACGCGGGCGCGCTCTATATCGGCGCCCGGATGTTCGACTCGCTCGGCGCCAAGGGCGTTCGCTCCGCACTCGCGCGCCGCGACCAGGTCATGAACGGCGATAACAACCTCACTTCCGATCGCATCGCCTTCGTTTTCGACACCTTCCGCGATAAGAACAATCGCACCTGGTTCGAGCTCAATCCGAGTGGCGTGAAGGGGGATCACCAGAACGGAGATGCGTCATACGATCCGGTGTGGGAGGGCGCGACCCAGATCGACTCCCTGGGGTGGACGGCAGAATTCAGGATCCCCTACTCACAGCTTCGGTTTTCGAGGCAGACCGATCAGATCTGGGGAATGCAGATCTGGCGCGAGATCAACCGCCGGGCCGAGCAGGACATGTGGGCATTCTGGCGAAGTAATGAGTACGGTGGTCCGGCATACTTCGGGACCCTGGAGGGAATCAAAGTCCAGTCGCAGCCGCGGCAAGCTGAGATCGTTCCCTACGTCACTACGCGCAGCACACTTCAGCCTGCCCAGCCCGGAAACCCGTACTACTCGAAAAACGAGATGATCTACCGCGCGGGGGGCGACGTGAAGGTCAACCTCACGTCTAACCTCACCCTGGACGGGACGGTTAACCCCGACTTCGGTCAGGTGGAAGTCGATCCGGCTGTCGTGAATCTCTCCGTCTTCGAGACGACGTTTCAGGAGAAGCGGCCCTTCTTTGTCTCGAACTCCCAGTACTTCTCAACGGGCGGCATCAACTGCTTTTTCTGCAGTAACGTTTCCGGTCTCAACCTGATCTACACCCGACGGATCGGACGCTCTCCCCAGCTTTCTGGCGTCGTCGCGGGGCAGGCAGATTATATGGATGCAGCCGACGCCACCACGATTCTGGGCGCCGCCAAGGTCACGGGACGTACTGGGGGCGGCGTCAGCGTCGGTCTCCTCAACGCAGTTACGGCCCGCGAGGACGCAACCTTCCGCACCGGCGGAAGCACCGTTGATCAGACCAGGGAGGTCGAGCCGCTCAGCAACTACTTCATCGGACGTTTCAAAAAGGACTTCAACGGCGGCAACACGCGCCTGGGCAGTATCACGACTCTCGTCAATCGATCACTCTCGAACCCCGAGGAGATCGCCCGGCTGAGATCGAACGCCCAGGCAGCCGGTCTCGATCTCGATCACCACTGGGCGAATCGCGCTTACTCGTTCAACGTGCAGACGGCACTCTCCCATATTGGTGGCGACACTGCGGCTATTCGTCGCGCCCAGTTTGCGAGCTCACGCTACTACCAGCGCCCCGGCCGCACGGTTACCTCGGACGGGCTCTTTTCGACTGAGCTCGACCCCAATCGTCGCAATCTTTATGGGTACGGGTTCTGGACGCGCGTGGCAAAGGAAACCGGCGACTGGCTCTGGGAGGCGAGCGAGAACTGGCGCAGCCCCGGTTTCGAGACGGGCGATCTGGGCGTCACGAATCGGGCCGACTATAAGTGGATGGTGGCCAACGTCTTCAGGCAGTGGACGACCCCTGGCCCCTGGTACCGAAATCTCTACACGATCGTGGGGGCCCAGCAGCAGTACAACTACGACGGTGATCGCAATGACATTGATTACCACGCCTGGGGTCAAGTCACCTTCAAGAACTACATGAACCTGAGCAGCTTTATTCTGCTCCACCCAACGTTTTACGACGAGCGACTCACGCGCAGCGGCCCGACGGTGATGCACTACGGCTATGACATGTGGTCGACCAATTTCGGAACGGACAACCGTAAGCGCATAGTCGGACAAATGAACGTGCAGCTGATCAAGCCTGTCGATAACAGCGAAGGGGGCCGCCAGTTCTACGCGCCGCAGGTGACCTACAAACCATCGTCGCAAGTCCTGCTAAGTCTCTCGCCATCCCTCGACATCGACAATACGGCGCAACAGTACATCAGCGTGTTCGCTGATCCGACTGTGCCGACGGGCTTCGCGGGCAATCGTTACCTGTTCGGACGCCTCGAGCAGAAGACCTATTCGATGGACACCCGCGTCAATGTTACGTTCACGCCGAACCTGACCCTGGAGATGTTTGCGCAGCCGTTCCTCGCCAGCGGCAAATACACCAACTTCAAGGAGTTCGCCGAGGTTAAGTCGCGTCGCATGAACCTCTTCGGGCGTGACAACGGTAGCACCGTAACGAAGAACCTGGACGCGGACGGTGCCGTCAGCTACACCATCGATCCCGACGGCCCTGGACCTGCCGATTCGTTCACGTTTGCGAATCAGGATTTCAATATTCGCTCGCTGCGCGGTACAAGCGTCCTGCGCTGGGAGTACCGGCCTGGTTCTACGCTCTACTTCGTCTGGACTCAGGAGCGGAGCGGCGAGGCGCAGTACGGGGACTTCAACTTCAGCAGGGACCGCGCGGCTCTATTTCGGGATCCCGCGACCAATGTGTTCCAGATCAAGGCGACCTATTGGATCGGCAGATAATCCGCCAATCCACCTAGCTCTTCGAGGCCACCTTCTTTACCGGGGTGGCCTTTACCGTTGCCTTGTGGGTCTTGGTGACGCGGCGGGAACGGCCTTTGTAGATGCCGCGCACCCAACGGGCGCGGGTACCGCGGACGTCGATGTGGGCGAACGGACCGCTCTGGCCGGAATAGGCGTATAGCCCGGTGCCACCAACGAGCTCCGGATATCTCGCTTCGACTCTCTCGACCGCGTCCAGGATCATTTTGACGTCGGCGAAGTTGACCTTACCGTCGCCATTCAGGTCGGACATCTTGCCGTTGCCTTCCTGATCGATGAATACGTCGGCGGCGTCGCCGAACTGGTGGCGGCTGTCTCGAGCGCTGCCCTCGCCGCGGACGGCGAAGTTGTGCGCCGGGGTACGAAACCCTGAGCGGATCCGCATGCCCTCGGCGTTGACACCGTGGTCGTTCAAGTCCTCAATGACCAGTTCGAGCTTATCCAGCAGTGGCTCACGGAGGACGACGTACTTCGGCCACACTTCCTTCTGGTCGTGCGAGACGAAGTCCCTCAAGCGAAAATGCTCGGATACTCGGGTATCCTCATTATCGGGGGTCACTTCGATAAAGCCGTCCGGATTCTTATACGCTTCTGACCGGAGCCGACCCTTTTCCTCGGGCCAATAGCCCAGGCGGTACCCATTCAGCCATGCGCGGACCTTCTGACCAAACGCGCGCATCGTGAAGACCGTGCTGGCAGAACCGGTCGGCGTGCCCTGAATCGACGCATTGGAGACTGTGGCTCCAGGCAGCGACGCCAGGGATATCCAATCCTCGGGCATCACGAAGCGGGCAAACACTTTACCGCTCAGGCCTGCGCCCTTCTCAGGCGAGGAGAAGACCTCTTTTCTCGCACCCAATGATCCGGCGCTGTCAGTCGCGGCAGATGCGCCAGTGGAGGCTACAACCGGGATGGAATCTGTCCGGTTAGCGACCGCGTTCGAGCCTGGACGGCCGGCGCGCGCGTAGAGCTGCGCACTCACCGCCGTCGGCAGCACAATGGCCGCGATGACGAGGACGGCAATAACGACTGGGCTGAATCTGAAGCGAGGGTGATTCATTGAGGCTCCTCTTCGGTAGCTCGACTGACATGGCTTCGCTACCGCGTCGCTTTAGTCTCGGGGCTTTGCGTCTCCGCTTTTCAGCGGGTTTGCCTGTTATCGGAGGCGCCCGAACAGCTCAGCTTGGGCGCGAACAATAAAATGACTATCGTGCCACAGTTTATGTAACTGCTGAGTTGGTCCTTAGAGGTTGTGTTACTTTAGCTGGACCGCGTAAGCGTCTGACAGTGCCTAGTTTAGGTGGGGCCAGTTAAACTCAGCGGTTAACCGGCGAAAAAACGAGTTTGGACGCTCGCGACGCTCGGGAGCCGACTGGCGAGACCACCGGGTAAACGTCTGTGTAGTGGTCGGGAGCGGCCAACTCCGCGACTCCGGACTGCGGAGTTACTTGTTGGCGGCCCGAAATGCGTTGGGCTTCGCCGCCACAGTCGTTTGACCGACCTGGGTCACGTACTCACCCACCACATCGGTTCCCTTCACGATGCCCTTCAGGATCTGCTCGCCGTTCTTGGAGCCGAGCTTCCACGTCAGAGCGGCCCGGCCCTTGGCGTCGCTTACAGATCTTGTCGGGGTGACCACCCCCGCCTTGGTCGAGAAGTTCACCCGGGCATCGGGAACCGGATTCCCGTAGACGTCGGTCACGAGCGCGAGCAGCTTCCGGGTCTTCACCACCTCCCGGGAGTGCTTTTCCGGCGGTGCGTCATCGAAAGCCAGGTTCGCGGCGGCGGCGGGAGTCGCCCGGGCCGAAACCTTCAGAAGCTTCTTAACGCCCTCGACATGGACACCGAGACTATAGTCGCCGGCTGAATGTCCCATCGTCCAGTGGGTCCGGGCTACGCCAGCCGAGTCGGTGACGAGCAGGGTGTCAGACAGGGTGCCGCCGGAAGGCGAAAGCGTCAGACTCGCCCCGCCCACACCGCTACCGTTTTCGTCCAGCACGTGCAGCACGATCGCCTTCGCCAGTTCGGCTCCGGCCTGGGCCTTCTGGTTATCGCCCGCCGTTACGGTAACCGACGCGGCCGCGCCCGCCAGCGCCGAGGCTGTCAACGTCAGTGGTGGGATTCCCAACCCGGATGCTACGCCCACCTGCGCTCGAAGTCGCTGCGCGCCAGTCTTCCTGGCCAGGACCCATCTCGCACTTGCTACGCCCAAAGAATCTGTGCGCGACGCGGCGGAGTCCAGGGTGCCGCCGTCGACCAGGGTCCAGCGCACAGGAACGTCGGGGAGTACGCGCCCGCTTGAGTCAGTCACGCGAATCGCGACTGAGTCGGGCAATTCCTCGCCCGCTTTTCCGCTCAAATGGTCGGCCAGTGCCGCAACCCGTGTGTTCGCCGCCACCGGATCCGCTTCGGCGTTTATCGCCAGGGCGCTATCTACGTTTTCGACGCTCGCAAAGAGTGTCTGCCTACCCGGGTCAGCACCGAGAGTCCAGGCAGTTCGCGCCCGGCCATCTGCGTCCGTGATCACGCTTGCCGGGGCAACCGAGCCTTGGCCGTCGGGAACCTTAAAGGTGACTCGCTTGCCGGACGCAGCGAGCCCCCGCCGGTTGGTTGCCCTCACGACCACCGCCTGCGGCAACGACCTTCCGGCGAGCGCTCGCTGATTTGTCCCCGCCACCAATACGATCGCAGCTGCCGGTGTCACGACGGACACGGCTGCGCGACCGACAACTCCCTCGATTTTGGCGCCGATCACAGTGCGGCCCGCGGAGCGGCCGGTCACGACGCCGAGGCTGTCGAGACCAGCGATGGTGTTGTCGTCGACATGCCAGACGGGGTCGATGCCCTCAATGGGATAGCCCCTCGAGTCCATCGCGCGTGCCCTGAGCTGCAGCTCCCCTCCTTCAGAGAGCTGAATCAGGCTGTCGCCCGTTGCGCGACCCACATCTACCTTCGCGACTACTTGCTTGACGACTATTGTCGAATGCGCGACGAGCTTGCCGACCACCACGCTGACCATCGTCCGGCCGGGTCCCCGCGCCACGACCGACCCATCCTGCAGAACGACGGCGATGGTGGAGTCGCCGGTCGTCCAGGTTGGCCGGGCACCGACGAGAATGCTTCCGCTTTTGTCAGTTATCGTGGCGGCGTAGTGAATGGTGTCGCCGATCGCCGTCGCCGTGTCCAGCGCCGGCCGGACGCCAACCCAGGCCGCGCCGATATTTCCAATCGACTGATGGGATTCGGACGCGCCAATCACGCCGTAGGAGTAGAGCGCGGTAAAGATGGACACCAGCGCCGCTCCAGAGGATGCGGCGACCGCAACCAACTTCGCCGTGTGCTTGATCCACGCGGTTCTTTCCTTGGCCGTTTTAAGGATCTTCTCCATTGATAAATGGACTGAATACGGCTGAGCTCGGTCACGCTTTTTCGCACTGTCTGCCAGGTTGGCGGGGCGGATTCGAACCCGGGGGCCATCAACTTCGGGACGGCCCTACGAAAAAGCCACCTCAAAAGGTGGCTTCCTGTACGTACGGACGGGGTGGGATTCGAACCCACGGTACGCTATTAACGTACACACACTTTCCAGGCGTGCGCCTTAAACCACTCGGCCACCCGTCCCAACATCGTTTCGCCGCCCGCCAGCGCGAGCAATTCTCCAACGGACTGCGGACAACCGGGTTACGTGAGGAGTACGGAAGGGATTCTAAGCGGACAGGGAGAGATTCGAACTCTCGATACCGGGTTCACCGGTATGCCGGTTTTCGAGACCGGTGCCTTCAACCACTCGGCCACCTGTCCTGCAGCCCGCAACTTATTGGGCGCAGGGTGCTTCTTCAACCTTACCCGGTTGGAAGTTCAACGCCCCGGTGCGCGCGGAAAAACTCCTCTAAAAGTGCTCCGCATTCTTCGGCCAGAACACCGGCGCGAACCTCGGGACGATGATTCAAACGCGGGTGGCGAAGCAGGTCTCCCACTGAGCCGGCCATGCCCGCCTTGTCGTCCCAGGCTCCGAACACGACACGATCAAGGCGCGCCAGGACCGCGGCGCCCGCGCACATCGCGCACGGCTCGAGAGTCACGTAAAGAGTGCAGTCGTCGAGTCGCCAGCGATCAAGCTTTGATGCGGCCTCCCGTATCGCGAGGACCTCCGCGTGAGCTGTCGGATCCTGGTCGCGCACAGTCCGATTCGCGGCCGCCGCTATTATGGTGCCCTCACGAACTACGACTGCCGCGATTGGCACCTCATTTCTGCGAGCGGCCTCGCGCGCCAGCGCAAGCGCATTCCTGATGTACTGCTCGTCGACTGACAGCCCACCGCCGCTGCCAAAGGCTTCGACTTCCCGGCGACTATCGGTTGGCAACCGCTGGCTCGGTTGCTTTCCGGAAAGTGAGCTCCCCTTTCGGATCCCGGTCTACAACGATGTGATCGCCCTCGGTGAATTTCCCCTCGAGGACGGCCAGCGCCAGCGGGTTCTGCAGCAGCCGCTGAATCGCGCGCTTCAACGGGCGCGCGCCGAACGCCGGATCATATCCCTCGGTTGCCAGTACCTCCCGCGCGGCCGGTGTGAGCTCGAAGGTGAGCTTTCTCTCGCCGAGCAGATTCTCCAGCCGCTTGAGCTGAAGATCGATGATGTGCTCGATCTCCGATTTGCCCAGAGGTCGGAAGATGATGATATCGTCCACGCGATTGAGGAACTCCGGCCGGAAATGCTGCCGTAACGCGTTCGTCACCTGCGCCTCGATCACTTCGCGATCCTCGCCGGTGTGCTCGAGGATATAGGTGCTGCCGATGTTGGAGGTCATGATGATGACCGTGTTCCGGAAATCGACCGTTCTTCCCTGCGAGTCGGTGAGCCGCCCGTCGTCGAGAATCTGCAGCAGGATGTTGAATACGTCGGGATGCGCCTTCTCGATCTCGTCGAAAAGAACTACGGAGTACGGCCGGCGGCGAACAGCTTCGGTGAGCTGACCCCCTTCCTCGAATCCGACGTAGCCAGGAGGCGCGCCGATCAGACGAGCGACGGCATGCTTCTCCATGTACTCGGACATGTCGATGCGGACCATTGCCTGCTCGTTGTCGAAGAGGAACTCCGCAAGCGCGCGCGCTGTCTCCGTTTTTCCGACGCCGGTAGGGCCGAGGAAAATGAATGAGCCAATTGGACGGTTCGGGTCCTGCAAACCGGCGCGCGAGCGACGAACAGC
>DATBXT010000076.1:0-2077 GCA_036514115.1 Gemmatimonadaceae bacterium | reverse complement strand
TCCCACTCTCTCGAACTGTATCTCCTCCAGAAACTCGAGCAGCTCCTCGAACTGCGCGTCGGTTTCTCCGGGAAACCCGACGATGCAGGTAGTTCGAATCGCCACATCGGGAACGGCGTCGCGGAATTTTCTCACCCGATCGCGAATCGTCCGCTTTCGCTCCGGTCGGCGCATTCTGGCAAGTACTTCATCCGATCCGTGCTGGATCGGCATGTCGAGGTACGGCAACACACGGCTCTCTCGCGCGACCACTTCGAGCAATCTGTCCGTGATTCCCGCGGAGTACAGGTAGAGCATGCGAAGCCATGGGATCGACGTTTCGGCAATGAGTGCCTCCAGAAGCTCGGGGAGCTTGACGTCATTGCGAAGGTCGCGTCCATAATGCGCAAGATCCTGCGCAACGAGATTCAGCTCTCGAGCGCCCTGGAGCTCGAGCAGTTGCGCTTCGCGAACGACCTCGTCGAGCGCGAAGGAGCGGTGCTTGCCCCGCATCAGTGGGATTGCGCAGAAGGCACAGCCGTGATCGCATCCTTCGCTGATCTTCAGGTAGCGGACATGCGGGAGATCGCCAGTGTACAGCCTGACACCCGGATGAAGGGCTTCGCGCGCTTCGCCCAGCAGCCCGCGTTCATTCAGCTCCGGGACGAGCTTCTGCATCTCCGACGAGCCCAGAAACAGATCGACTTCCGGAAGAGATTCCAGCAGCTCGGCCTTATGTCGCTCGATCATGCATCCAACTGCGACTACGGCCTGACAGCGCCCGGAGGTCTTGAAGCGCGCGGCCTCGATCATGGCGTCAATCGATTCCTTCTTGGCTGCGTCAATGAACCCGCAAGTGTTGACGATGATCAGGTCTGCACGATCGAGCTCCGCCGTGTATTCCGCGGAGTACTCACCGAGCTGCGCGAGGTACCGCTCGGTATCGACCGTATTCTTGTCGCACCCGAGGGTGATTACGCCGACTTTCAAAGGGGGAGGCGGGAAGCGGGAGGCGGGAGGTGCATCATCGGTAATTGCCGAACTTGAGTTCGACCCCGAAATCCTTGCCGCGAAGGAGGGTGATCGCCTCCTGCAGATCGTCGCGCGACGGAGAAGACACGCGCACCTGATCGCCTTGAATGGCTGCCTGGACCTTCTTCAGCTTTGCGTCCTTGATCGCCGCCGCGACTTTCTTGGCGGTATCTCCGTCCAGGGCCAACTTGAGCCCGATAACCTGCCGCACGGTGTCGCCACCTGCGGGTTTGATTTCGCCGGGATCGAGATTCTTTACCGACACGCTTCTCTTTATCAACTTCGACTGAAGAACGTCCCAAACCGCGTTCATCTTATAGTCGTTCTCCGCCGTCAGGGCGATGTTGCCCTCGGCGCGATTGAGCTCGATGGTTACGGGTGAACCTTTGAAGTCATACCGCTGAGCGATCTCCTTCTGCGCCTGATTGACGGCGTTGTCGACTTCCTGGAGATCGACTCCGGTTGTCACATCGAACGAAGCTTGTTGTGGCATGCGCGAAATCTAACGCCCGCTGGAAAATCCTAAGCGACCAGGTGGAATGTGCACGCTTTGTAAAAGTTGGGCTGACTTGAAAGTATTTTCTTGACATAACTGGATTCAATACACATGTTTGCCGGTCTTTTTGACCCCCTCCTTGCGCTCTGGCAGTTACTGCAGAGCTTCAATAATCCCGTCGTCATCCGTCGCCTCTTCTTCCAAAGGACTGTCCATGAACCGTCGAGTACCTGTTCTTTCGCTGTGCGCCGCGTTTGCCGTCGCGGCCTGCTCACCTGACAACGTCGCGGCGCCGGTAAAGAGAGTCGCAGCTCCGAATCTTTTGGCGGAAGCCGGGTCGGCTCCGCGGCACATCGTGCTAATGGCTGCAGGCGCCGTCCCCACCGACTTCACGGCGCGTGTCGAAGCTCTCGGTGGCACAGTTAGGTCGGTCAACGGTGCTGCAGGCGTTGCGGTCGTGTCCGGCCTCAGCGCTGCTGCTGCAACCCAGCTGGCCGCTAGCGGCGTGGGCAATGTCCAGCCGGATTTCCAGGTGTCACTGGAGAATGCAATTGCACCGGTACGCGCCGA
>DATBXT010000075.1:0-7336 GCA_036514115.1 Gemmatimonadaceae bacterium | reverse complement strand
CCTGGCATCTCGAAGGTCAAAGCATCAACTGCAACAGAACGGGTGCGAGCAGTGAGTAACTAATGTTGTGAGGGGCGGAGTTCACGACGTCGGGACGTCTCTAGCCGCCATTGTGAGCACAAGCAGTGGCATTACGCCTCGACTGGCACGTCATGGCGTAGTGAACTCGCTGCTCAGACCTATGCTTCTCACTGCTGGCACCCGTTCTGTTGCAGTTGATGCTTTGACCTTCGAGATGCCAGGTGCTGGCATCGCTACTTACCTCCGGCCGGGGTAGATTGACCATGACAGTGCGGACGCTCTCCACCAGCCGCATTACGATCAGCCTCGATGCGAGGCGATATCCGGCGCTACTGGCGACGCCCTTTTCCGCCATGCGCTCATGAAAAGTCTAATGGAGATGCTGTTCGGCTCTCGTAACAAGCCGGATGCCGCAGCCACCGCGATCAGGAAAGAGCAGACGCTCGCCGCCATCAACGACGTCGTGACCACGGTAGACAAGCCGCCCGTCGTTCACCGCACCATCGGATTGACTGAGCAGCGACTTCGCGCGCGCAACAAGCAGTCGTGGATGGAGAGCACGAAGGGGTGGAGCTCGTTCTTCGGCCGGTTCACGACATCCGCGAAGTGAGTCGCGGATTCGGCATCTCGAAGCTCAAAGCTTTGAACGACAACTGAACGGGTGCCAGCAGTGAGAAGTCCAGGCGAGAGCAGCGAGTTCACGACGTCGGGACTTACTTCGGTGGGGTGATAGGCACTGCCTGTAGCCGGAATCGCGCTTAGAGACGTCCCGACGTCGTGAACTCCGCGCCTCACAACATTAGTTACTCACTGCTCGCACCCGTTCAGTTGTAGTCAAACGTCCGCCAGCGTCCCGTGTCGGTTCCTCGGCGGCGAAGAGGGTTGCGGCGTCGGTTTTGCCCCGTCTTCATAGTGACGGCCCGCCTCCCCCATCCATCCCCGTCGTGAAAACATCTGCCTTTCCCAAATCCGCTATCCTCGCGATAGCGCCGATCCTCGCTATCTCGCCGCTTCGGTCCGGCCACCCTTCGGTCGACCGCGGTGCTTTCATCATGGTCCAGCGCGGTGACACCGCGGCGATCGAGCGTTTTGTGCGGACGCCAGACTCGATCTCCGTCGATCTCACCATCAAAATGCAGGGGCGCTTTCTGTACGTGGCGCACACCCTGCCGGACTTCTCGATCGATCGCGTTGTGATCCAGTACTTCATGGCGAACGCACCGCTTGACGCAACGCCCGCATGGACGTCGGTGTTGACGCTTCAGGGCGATGATATCGTCGCCGAGATCGGCGGCGGCGCACAAAAGCAGACGCAGCGGCTGAAGACTGCGGTAGGCGCGGTGATGCTGCCCGCACTCTCAGTCACCGCGGTCGAACAGCTGACGATGAAACAGCGCCGCGCCAGCGAAGCCATGAACCTCGCAGTGTTTGCGACATCCGGTGGGATAACCGCGATGGCATCTGTCACACCACTTGGTGCCGACTCCATCATCGTCGCCACGCTCGGAGACGAATCGCGACTCAGCGTCGATCGGGCCGGACACATACTCGGCGGGTCGACGCCGTCGAGCGGCATGATCATCTCGCGTGTCAGTGAAGAGGTCGCGTCGAAGCTCGCGCTGGACAAACCGGACTACTCCGCACCACGCGGCGCGGCGTACACGGCGGAAGAAGTCAATCTTCCAGGGCCCGCCGGAACTACACTCGGCGGCACCCTGACTCTACCGCGCGGTGCGAGCTCGCCGGTCCCCGCAGTCATCACGATAACGGGATCGGGGCAGCAGGATCGCGACGAGTTCACCCCCGTTGCCGGCGGCTATCGTCCCTTCCGCCAGGTCGCCGACACCCTGTCGACTCGCGGCATCGCAGTGCTCCGCCTCGATGACCGCGGCATCGGCAGCTCGAACGGAAATCCGATGACGAGCACCAGTGCCGATTTCGCGGACGACATTCGCGCCGCGGTGACCTACTTGCAATCGCGACGCGAAATCGATCCAAGACGCATCGCGCTCCTCGGCCACAGCGAAGGCGCCATTATCGCGCCGATGGTCGCCGCGAATGACAACCGAATCAAAGCCATCGTGCTGCTGGCAGGTCCCGCCGACGACGGCAGAAAAATCATCGAGTATCAGCAGCGTTACCAGATCGACCACGACCCCGCCGTCGCCCCCGATACTCGCCCTGCGACCTACAAGATGGCCGCTGCGACGCTGGACTCCGCCGCAGCCCTGAATCCGTGGCTCAAGTTCTTTCTGGCTTACGCTCCGGACATCACGGCGAGAAAAGTCAAAGTTCCCGCGTTGATCCTGCAGGGCGCCACTGACCGGCAGGTTCCCGTCGAGCAGGCGGAGAAACTGGCCACCGCAATTCGCTCCGACGGAAATCGCGATGTCACGGTGCGCGTCTTTCCCGGCCTGGACCATCTCTTCCTTCCGGACCCGGAAGGGAATCCAGCCAACTATTCCCGGCTTACCTCGAACAAGATCGATGCAGGAGTGCTAGGCGCCGTCGCGGATTGGCTGGTCGATAGACTTGTGGCGGGGGTCACCCGCAGCGGTCGTCTCCGGGATCCGATGCGTCCCGGTATCCGGCCCGCGCCTTAGCGGCAACGCGATCGCGAATATCGACCCGCCCTCCGCGGGCTGTTCCGCCCACGCCCGTCCCCCCTGAGACTCCACCGTCTCCCGCACGATGTTGAGCCCGAGGCCGGTCCCTTCGATCGCTGTCATCCCCTCGTGCGCACGGAAGAATCGCTCGAACAAATGCTCGCGCTTTTCGATGGGAACCCCGATCCCGTTGTCGCGGACGCGGAGAACCACCTCGAAGCCTCCACTCTCCGTCCTCTCTTCCGTCCCCGATATCTCGATGAACCGATCGGACTTCGCGGGATCGCAATACTTGATGGCGTTCGACAGATAATTCTTGATGCACAGCTCGATTACCGCTGCTCTCAATTCGACTTCGGGCATTCCGGGAAGAATGCGGACGTCGATATCGGCCGAGTGGGCAGCTTCCCGCACCTGACGCACTGCTTCGGTTACCGCCCTCGGCAGCATGACGTTCCGGTGCCGGCGCGGATCGTCGAGATCGGTGCGCGACAGAACGAGGACGTTGTCGACGGTGTCCTGCATCTCCCGGGAATTCCGCAAGACGATGTCGATCAGCTCCGCGCGCTTCTCCGGCGCCATGTCCGGAATCTCACTGAGCACACCACTCGCGCCGAGCAGGGCGGCGAGGCGGTTCTTGATCTCGTGCGAGATCACCCGATTGAAGGCGCGCAGCCGCTCCTCACGCTCGGCGACGTGCTTGTCGGCGAGGAGGAGGAAGTGCGTCATCGTCGATTGCTGGATGATGGTCACCGCGCGGTAGAGGCGCGATCCGCACGCCATCAGCTCGCTCTTCTCGCACGGCTCGTCGATCTCGTCCACCGTCCTCGTAAAGAACGCGAAGAGGATCCCGCCGAGGAATTCGTACTCCTTCAGGATCTCGTAGGCATCGAAGCCCTGTTGGTGACGGAGCTCGCCGAGCTCCATCGCCTTGGCGACGACGGGCATGTGGATTCCGACTTCCGCGGCCGGATTCTCGACATAGTCCGCGACGCCCTCCAGCAGCAGCGGGACATGGTCGAGCAGCTCCTCGGTCGGGAAGACGAGATTCGGGTGCAGGGACACCCGATTCGCGATGCGCGCCAGCCACTGCTCGGTCAGCTCGTGCCTGCTGGACCGGAGTCGTTCAGCAAGAATGCGGGCAAGCGGGCAGTCGACGTCCAAGCTGGACGCCTTCCTGGTTTTTTTCTTCCCTTCAGCCATGGTCAGCGCTCCGACAGCGCGGTCTACAAGCATTCAGTGGGCCACGGAATGCCTGATTATTCCAGCTAACGCTATTGGGGCGCAAGGCTGGGGAACCAGGGATGCTACTACTGCAACGGAAGCTCGAGCTCCACCCGGTTGATCGTCGTCACCGAGGGCTCCCGACTCGGCGCGATATAAGGCGCATCGACGTTGGAGATTTCCAGACGAATCCGATGTCCCGCCTCTACGCGCCAGCGGTTCCCGTAAGTCGGTATTTCGATTTTCTGATGACTGCGCTGTCCACCCCCATCGGTGACGAGCGTGTATGTCCCCCGCGTAATCAGGTAATCCTGGCCCGGCGTGCTCTCATCTATGAGACGCACGTCGAGCTGGACTCGCTGGCCCACCACAAAGCCATCGATCGTGACCGTCGGCTTGCCCGAGATCAGAAGAGTGCTTTCCCCAAAATCCGCAGGCGACGCATAGAAACTCGCGTAGCTGGTGGGCACGATCACTGGCGGTGGCGGCGTCTCGCCGTACGGCTTGAGCATCTCGGCGCCCTCCATCACGAAAGGGTCCCACGTCGCTCCGCTGTACGCGAAGGTCGCCGGATTCACGAGCGGGCGCGCCAGTCCGTCAAACTTCTTCGTGACTGTGCGACTCGATAACTGACTCCAATCGTCGACTGTCAGGACGTCACCCGAGAAGGGCTCGTCCCGCCGCGTGGTGCGCGCCGCGTAGATCTTTGACGCCGGAACGGTGTTGTCGATGAGAATCGATCTGAGCCACGGCCGAATGAGGCCAAGCACGTAGTCCATCTCCTCGGGCTTGTTGCTGGCGCGCGGATGACCGAGGTCGCCGAAGTAGGAAGTGATCGGATATCCGGGCTCCACGCTATTGAGTGCGAGCAGCATTCGCTTCGCCTCGGGCAGCGGGAACAGGTCATCGGTGTAGCCCTGGACCTGGAATACCGGAACGCGATTGTGAACCGTGGTATTCCAGAACCGTTCCTGCCAGTAGATCGAACGATAGCCGGCGACACCGTCGCGGATTTGCAGCCACACAGGATCGACATCACTCGGCTCCGTCGCGTTCAGCCACGTGTGCCAGGCAATGAAGTAGTCCGGATAATTCGGGTACGGACGATCCGGGTTCCTTCGAATTCCGGACGCGTAGAGTCCGTTGACGAAGCTGAGCTTCATTCCGCCGAATCCGTTGATCGACTCGTTCTCGCGACCGTTTGGAATGAGCGAATAAAAGAGATCGGTCCACGGCGCGATCGGCGCGATGGCGGCGATGGTGATGTCTGTCCCGAGGGGACTCTTGAATTGCGGCTGCACCAGCGACAGCCAGGAATGCCCACCGCCATAGGACGCGCCGGTGATGGCGACCTTTGCGGGATTGATCGCGCAGCTCGGGTCGTCGACCACGCGACCGATCATGCTGCGCAGATCGGCGATCTCGAGATTCAGATCCGCGAGATTCACCTGGCCCCACGAGTCTCCGAATCCACGAGTGGAGTAGCGCAGCACTGCGAATCCATCCTCGAGCAGCATGGCCGCGATGTCGCCAGACCCCGATTTGCTGCCCGCATAACCGTGGATCAAGGCAACGAGAGGGAACGGACCCGGACCCGCCGGAAGCTGAACCCGCGCATCGAGACTCGTCCCGTCGGCCGTACTGACGAGGTACCCATTGTACTCGGCGGGTCCCGTCCGCGCGGGATCACACACCAGTGGTGGGACCGGTGCGCCGGCGAACGGACCGCTGACGCGGTAGGTGTCCGGGCCGAAGGGATAAGTGGACGGCGGACCCGCGTCGGCTGCGGCGGCAGTGGAAACTGCCCTGACATCGGGACGTGCAGTGGGCCCAATCTGGTCGGCTCGGCAGGCGACCAGGAGGGTGGCGAGGGCAAGGCAGACGGCTGCTTTCATCGGAGCCCCAGGCAAAAGGCCCTTAGCCATACTGCAAACTTTATCCCGTCCGGAAACATTTGCTAAACGCCGGGATTGCCGACCAGCCCGGTCGGCATCCCGCGGAGATTACTGTCGTTTGTAAACCGCTACCAATCCCTGCTCGTTGATGGTGATGGTGTTTGGCGCCGCAGGATGTTTTCATGGGTATGCTTTTGGCACTCAACCGAATCGTGCCTTCAGGAGCCTTCCATGATTCGGACTTCGCTTTTCACACTCGCCCTCGCTTCAATCCTCCCCTCCGCCGCCTCCGTCAGCGGCAGCGGTACTGTTACCTTCGGGACCTCGGTGGAGCACATAACGGTTAACGCGACTGGCAACTCCGGCCGCGCCACATTTCAGGACAAAGCGGCGGGTGGAAACGTCAACGGTCAGATCGACATCAACTGCGTCAACGTCGTCGGAAACACCGCCACCGTGAGTGGGCTCGTGACTCACAGCAACAAAAAATCCATGATCGGGATGGAAGGCGTCTTCCAGATCGTCGACAACGGCAAGAGCGATCTGGCGACCATCATCAACTTCCACCAGCCAGGGACGAGCACAGATTGCAGGGGTGGGGAGTTCGATCTATCTCCGGTCAAGGGAGATTTCACCGTACGCTCTTAGCCCTCTGCGCGTGGCGATAATATTCAGGCATCGACAGAAGTGAGAGCGAGCTGGTTGTTGCTCGCTCTTCTCGCCTGCGCCGGTGCGTCCATGAATCGTGTTGCCACTCGCCCCACGCCGCCGGCCACTCTCGCCATTGCGGATCCGGCCACCGTCGGCATGTCGCGCGATCTGCCGGCGCGCCTCGATTCGATCGTTTCGGTGGCGATGGCGGAAGGTGCCGCACCCGGCGTCGCGCTGGCGGTGGGTCGCTGGGGAAGACTTGTCCATCTGCGCGGGTATGGTCGGATCGACGTCGCCCCCGACGCGCCGGCGGTCACCGACTCGACGATGTTCGACATGGCATCGCTCACCAAAGTCGTGGCCACCACGACGGCGGCGATGATCCTCGAAGACGAGGGCCGGCTAAACCTGGACGCACCCGTCCGCACCTATCTGCCCGAGCTCACCGACTCAGCGAAGGCGCGGATCACGGTGCGAATGATCCTCACCCACAGCGGCGGCTTCGAGGCATTCTCCGCGCTGTGGCGTGAGCATCGCGGCCGCGCTGACTACCTGGCGCAGATCAATGCACGACCACTCGCCTACAATCCCGGCGACAGCGTCATCTACAGCGATTGGGACTTCGTGCTCGCCGGCCTCATCATCGAGCGGATCACCGGGATGCCGCTCGACCAGTTCGTGGCGATGCGCGTGTGGCAGCCGATGCACATGCGCGACACCGGATTCAATCCACTGTCGTCAGGGACCATGCCGGCAGACAGCGACTGCACCGCGGCATTTCGTCCCGACCATCCACTGCTCGCTCGAATTGCGGTGACGGAGATGGACACCGCCTATAGACACGCGAAAATTCACGGCATCGTACACGACGAGAACGCGTGTGCGATCGGCGGAGTCGCCGGACACGCGGGATTATTCTCGTCCGCGCGCGACGCAGCC
>DATBXT010000074.1:0-7038 GCA_036514115.1 Gemmatimonadaceae bacterium | reverse complement strand
CCCGCCTTGCCGAGGTTGATGAAGACCTCGAAAGGCTGGCCGCGATCGTCCTCGGTGATGTTGAGGAACATTGTGCCGAGCGGGGTCTCGATGCGGGTGGTGATTCCCCGAAGGGTGTCCGGACGCGCACGCTTGGCGCGCCGCTGAAGGTTCTCCGCTTCGGCGTCGAACAATGCTTCCTTGAGTCTGGCATTCTCCGCCTCGAGCTCGGCGATCGTTCCATGTAGCTCGCCGCGCTCTGCTCTGCCATCGCGCTCGGCCTTGGCGAGCTCGGTTGCGCCAGTGGACAGAACCTGGTTGTCGCGAGAGCCATCCCGGTATACGGTGACGCCTTTGCACTTGAGAGCGTACGCGAGCTCATAGATCGCGCGGACATCCTCGGGGCTGGCGGCGTGGGGAAAATTCGTGGTCTTGGAGATTGCAGAATCGCAGTGTTCCTGGAAGGCGGCCTGCATCCTGACATGCCACTCAGGAGTGATGTCGTGAGCTGTGACAAAGACACGCTGCCACTGCTTCGGCACTTCCTCGAAGTGGATGTGGCCTTCACGCGCGATCTTCTCCATCAGCTCTTCTGAGTACCAGCCTTCCTTCCTGGCGATCGCGACGAAATCCTCGTTCACATCGGGCATCATCGCGCCCGCCTGATTGCGCATGAACGCAACCGCGAAAAGCGGCTCGATTCCAGACGAACAGCCGGCGATGATCGAGATGGTTCCCGTCGGAGCGATCGTGTTGACGTTGCAGTTGCGCAGCATCTGCATTGGACGCACCCGATTGCCCTTGGCATCGCGAGCGCAGGTCTCGTCAGGGCCCCAGATCGATCTCGCCCATTCCGGGAATGGTCCACGCTCATTGGCGAGGCGCTCGCTTTCACGCTTCGACTCTACGTCGACGAACTTCTGCAGCTGTCGTCCGAACTCGACTCCCTCGACCGTGTTGTACGCAATTCCAAGGCGGATAAGCGCGTCCGCGAAACCCATGACGCCGAAACCGATGCGACGGATCCTCTTGGATAGGGCGTCGATCTCTGGCAAGGGGTACTTGTTGACGTCGATGATATTGTCGAGAAAGTGCGTCGAGAGATGGATGTCGCGTCGGAGCGCGTTCCAATCCATCTCACCGTCCCTCACGTAATACCCGACGTTGATCGAGCCCAGGTTGCAGACGTCGTACGGCAGAAGCGGTTGCTCGCCGCAGGGATTGGTTGCTTCGTAGTGGCCGACGTGCGGAACCGGGTTGTAGCGATTCGCTTCGTCGATGAAGAAGCAGCCCGGCTCGCCAGTGCGCCACGCGCCGTCGATCATCTTGTCCCAAACCATCCGCGCATCGAGCTGGCCGGTCACCTTGCCACTGCTCGGATCGACGAGATCATACGACGTCTCGTTCTTCACGGCAGTCATGAACTTGTCAGTGACCGCTACAGAGATGTTGAAGTTCGTCGCCTGCGTCAGATCTTCCTTGCAGGTGATGAAGTCCATGATGTCCGGATGATCGACGCGCAGAATGCCCATGTTGGCGCCACGGCGAGTGCCGCCCTGCTTCACCGCATCCGTCGACGCATCGTAAAGCTTCATGAAGGAAACGGGACCGGACGCGACACCCGTCGTCGAACGAACCATCGATCCCTTGCCCCGGAGCTTGGAGAATCCAAAGCCTGTGCCGCCGCCGGATTGGTGAATCAGGGCCATCGCACGGAGGGTGTCGTAAATGCCATCACGGCCGTTCGACAATGCATCCTCGATCGGCAGAACAAAGCACGCCGAGAGCTGGCCGAGGGGACGACCTGCATTCATCAGGGTGGGCGAGTTGGGCTCGAAACGACGCTCGACCATCAACTGATAGAAGTTGGTGGCCATCTCGGTGACTTCGGCGTCACTCGCGCCATAGCGGCGATCGGCCTCGGCGACGGTGCCGGCCACACGCCAGAACATGTCCTCCGGCTGCTCCATAGGCGTGCCCGTCGCGTCCTTGATCAGATAACGTTTGCTGATCACGGT
This sequence comes from Gemmatimonadaceae bacterium, assembly GCA_036514115.1. GTDB lineage: Bacteria > Gemmatimonadota > Gemmatimonadetes > Gemmatimonadales > Gemmatimonadaceae > UBA4720. The sequence continues at coordinate 5,041 of DATBXT010000074.1, read as the reverse complement.
TCGCGCGTTGTCGTTCAACTGGGCTTCGCCATGGGGCGGCACGGCAGGTATGGGCATGAGTTACAACTCTCCGCGGTAAATAAAGGAAGTCAATAAGTAGACGAGGGACTCGGCGCTGCACGCTTGGGCATCGGGTGGTTTCGATGCGGGCAGGGATTCTATCGGGATTCGTGAATCCGCGCCAGCCGTGAGTTATGCGCTTACGCCCCAACGAGTTACGCTTTCCACATCACGAATACATGGGACGACCCGATTTATCCACCGATGTTTTCGTCGACGGCCCACCACTGTCCGAGTTTGCATATAGCGAACCGTTGCAAGGGATCGAGACTGGTTGCCCGACCACTTATAAGTACACCGGGCGTATGCAGTTAGATCATTCAAACCGGACCGCCAAACCAAGCCAAAGGGCTGGATCGTTTGACAGGCTTCGGAGCGGAAAAACTTCCCGGCCTATGGCTATGAAAACGCCCCTTTGCCTGGAATCACGATCTAGAAAGAAGATCCGAAAGTGGCGTAGACCTGCGCCGTATTCGCGCCCAGGATTTCCCGGTTCACGAGGGGGAACGCTACACCGATCCGGAATCTCGCCTGGGCATCCAGGAGAAGTGCCGTGTCGAAATTCAACTCGGCGCCCGTCGAGGTCATCACCGGATTGTCCACGTCCTGAGGCCGGCAGACACCGACGGCGCGCGGACACCAGGCACGGCCCGTCTCTCCAAAGATACTCACTGACGCTCGGTCGATGAACACCGGAATGAACCGAAAGCCGCGTGAAGGCGCGAACAGCGGGGCGCGATATTCCACGGCGCCCGAGTAAGCGCGGATCCCGCCTTCAGCCGCAGCAGGGTATCCGCGTACGCCGAAAGTGCGTCGCTGCCCGCCGAGGAAGTAGCCAGGGAAGATCTCGAGCGAGGCTCCGCTCGTTCCGCCGGCTGAAAAACGGTCAGTGCTTTCTTCATCGGTGATGCCTGCGGCACCACGGACGGCGATGACGTGATGTGCAAAGCCTGGTAGATCGAGAGACTTGAAGCCAGTGCCAGCGCCGACCAGGCTCTGGGTAGCGCCTCCCGACGTGCCGTTGTGCCAGCGCGCGCGGCCGCTCGCGCTGAGTGTTACGCCGTCTTCGGGCGAGATGCTTATGCCGGGACGCTGCGCGTTTGACCAGCCTATCGACCCAATCAAAGCGGGATACGTTCGCCTCTCGCCGTAAAATGCCGGCAAATGCGGGAGAAGTGTGTCGGGCGTGGTCGTAAAATCGGTCGTCTCGATCTCGCCGCCGATCGAAGCAACTGAGTACGTGCGAAAGCGCGGTCGGAAAAAGCTTGCCTGCAACGATGCGCGGCGATCGCGCTCTTTCAGATCGCCCACTTCGGTGCTCACTCCACCAACGTCACTGAATACCCGGCCGTTGGAGAAATCCTGCGACGCGTTGAATCCGAGCACCGGGAGCCCGAGCCCCGCGTACTGATAGGAAAGCCACGCCGAGTTTTCGTCGAAGCGGTTGTTGCGCAGAACTTCAAGGGAGTATGCGTGCCGCCGGACGATGTCCGCACCGCTGGTGGCGGCGCCAAAGGACGTGCCGTCGTCGGTGCTGCCCTCGAACACGGGACTCCAGTAACGCGGCAGGAGCGACAACCATGGCGAGTAGGGCGTAGCTCGGGACGTATCAGCCGTGCCGAGCGGTGGCAGCCCGCGAAGCAGATCCAGGCAGTTGGGGCACTCGGCGCGGGGACCGACGCTGGTGCTGTCAGCCACAACTGATTCGACTGACGCCAGTGGGGCGACGCCAACATGGTACCCGTCTGCAGAGAACAGCAGCGCGGCGAGCTGCGATCGATCGGGCGCGACCTCGGGAGAGAAGAGCCCGGTTTGCGCGTCGGTAATTCGCATCACCCGTGGTGCGTGGACGCTGACATCTGCGAAATAGATCTGCGGCAAACCTGCCCGCTCAGACGAGAAATAGATCCTACGACCGTCCGGCGACCAGCTCGGCGAGGAGTTTATGGCGCGCGTGGCGCCGAAGGAGTCCACGACCTTGCCGTCCGCATCGAGGACAACGATTTCAGATAACCCGCGAGCCTGTCGGACCGCGACGATTCTGGTACCATCAGGCGACCATCTCGGATCAGCCCATTGGGCGTCGAGGCTGGCACCCGTGATTGGAGTGATGCGGCGCCCGTCAGCGGACACGCGCACAAGCCTCGTGGTCGCCGGCATCGCCTGCATCGCGATTATCTCACCGTCGGCGCGAACGTCCGGGGACGAGAGGCGCCCTCCGGTAGTCAGTCGCAGCTGCTTGCCATTGCGCTGAATGAAGAGGTCGTCGCGGATGTGATAGGGATCCAGGTAGTCAGGCTGGGAGAAAAGGAGACTGCCATCGGGCATCGTGACGTTCGGGCTCAGCGAGTTCCTTCTACCGAGATTTCGTTCGCGACCCGAGAGTGAGACTTCATATGCCGCCGGCATCTCGCGGGCTTTGTTGCCGGCGTACGTCAAGGCGGTGTCTCCAATCCAGCGCGGAAAAAGCGCGAACCACCCGGCATCAGTAACCTGGCGCCAGCCAGGCATGGCTTCCCGCGACGTCCCTGTCTCGCGCGCAAGTGAATCGCGCCATTCGCGCCATGCCGTCTGAAACGACACACCGAAGGCGCTCCGCGAGCTCGGGGTAAGTATGAATGGAATGATCGACCTGGAACCGCGCTCGACGAACTGTCTGATCGTTGCGGGCCCTCGGGTACGCGACAGATAGTCGAACATGAGCGAGCCGTACACGTAAATCACTTCCCCGCCGGGGAAGGCCGACGTGCCCGCGGAAAGCTCCTGCAGACTCGGCACGCGGCCGCCGAGTGCGGCGGCGCGCGCAGTCATCAGGTGCTCAGAGCTTTCCAATCGACCGTAGCCGGTCAGGCGCGACTCGAAATAGACCGCCAGTCCCTCTAGGACCCACCGTGGCTCGTAGGCATTGGGGAAGAGCAGCGGATTTCTGCCGAAAATCGCCTGACCGAATCTCCAGATGCCCCGGGAGCGGTCGAGGTGAAAGATGTGGGTGAGCTCGTGGGTGACGACGAGCGCATTCCAGTCATCGTACTTGCGCAGACCTGACGCATCCGTCGGCGGGTGCGCGTACACGACAATTCGGTTCGAGGGGAATGGCGTCGCGTACCCGTTCACATAATCGACGTTATCCGAGACGACGAGGTCGATCGTGCCGCGCGGAGGTACCAGCTCCGCTGAGAGCTGCGAGTAGGCGCGCTCGGCGTTGACGGCGGCGCGCCGCGCCTCGTCCTCCAGCGGGGGCGTGAAATGAACGCGAAAGTGCTGGGTGTGGATTGTCCGCCAATTATCGTTGGGCGGAAGTTGCGACCCCGCCGTTCCCGCCGCGCCAAATACCAACGCGACGAGAACGACAGCCAGTCTCACTGTGTTTTTGCCAGGGACGCGAAGTAGGTCTCGAGACCGCGCACGACAGCCGTGGCGTATGCGGCCTGGTACGTAGGCGTGCGCAGTGCCGCTTCCTGATCCGGCATGATTACGAACGCTCCTTCGGTGAGTATCGATGGCATCCATGTCCCACGCGCCACGGCAAGATTCTGGAATTTGGTTCCGTTGTCGCGCAGTCCGAGCTCGGCGAGAAGCGCCGGCTGGGTGGCCATGCCCAACGGGATCGAATGAGGCCAGAAATAAAGCGTCAGGGACCCGTTGTTGACAAATGGATTGACGCCGTCGGGGAACGCGTTGAGGTGGATGGAAACGAACGCGTGGGCATTCGCGCGACGCGCGATGATCGGCCGCAGACCGAGGTCGACGGCATCGGAAGTGGTCCGCGTCATGACGACGTTCGCGCCGCGCTGCACGAGCATGTCACGCACCTTGAATCCGACCTCGAGCACGCCATCCGCTTCATACAGACCGGTCGGACCCGTTGCGCCCGCGGGTGGATGCCCGGGATCGACAGTGATGGTGAGGCCGCGGAGTGGTGACGCAGGATCGGCGATGCGAGGTGGACGGCGGACCCTGAAGGTGAGCTTTCCGTTCTGCCACAGCGCGAGGTAACCGTAAGGTGCGCGATTCAGGTTGATGGAGTAACGCACGCGGTTCGCTTCAGGCGTGGAGCTGATGCTGTTGAAGTATGTGTCGCGCGGCTCGGCCATCATGGAGATGACTGGTGCGCCGCTGACTCCGTAGAGCAAAAGGGAGATCGTGCGGTCGGTCTCTTCGACGAGATACGGCGGCGGCGGACCCGTCAGCGGTATTTCGACATCTATCCACTCGGGAGCAGGCACGAGACGCACGGCGCCAACCTGGCGCACGGGTGCCACTGAGTCACCAACGAACCCGGTGGCGGATGCGGCCGAGATATGTTGCGGCTGCAGCTCGCTCCGCAGCACCCAGGCGACTTGATTGGAGTCGAGCTGGATGCGCACGAACTCGTCACCGCTAGCCTTCTGTGAACCGGTGGCTTTCACCACAGTGCCGGGGAACAGAAACCATTTGTACTCCTGACCGTTGCCGGGAGCTGGACGCGCGATCGTCACACGGTCGGTATCGCTCACCGTCGTCGATGGCGGCCCGAGCGTCACGTAGACGTTAGTGGGAATTGGCGCCACCGTATCCGGAGATTGCGCCACCTGCAGGGTGTCGCCGAGAACCTTGTCGCGATGCGTGGTATCGGGCGCGGGAGGAATCCGCACGGGTAGTGTGAGCCGCGCGGCTTCGGTCGGGTTGCGCGCCAGGATCTCGTATCGCGGCGCGCTGTCAGGAGGAACGCGCAGCCAGCCCATAAAAGCGCCATTGGGATAGACTGGCACAGCGACACCGTTGATCTGGAGCGCGGCGTCTCCCGTTCCGACGCTGCCGAAGATGAAATTGGAGTCGCGAACGGTCAGCATCTGGTCCGGCTTCGGATAAGCCACGGTGATTTTCAGCGGACCGCGCACTTCAGGCACCGGAGGCAGCTTCGGATTCGTCGCCGGCAACGCCGCCGGTACGAGCGGCGGGACCGGCGCAGGAGCAGGAGGACGCGCGGCAGGACCAGCGG
>DATBXT010000073.1:0-15842 GCA_036514115.1 Gemmatimonadaceae bacterium | reverse complement strand
CGCCGCGGATCATCGGAGGACCAGGCCTGCGCGATCGACCGCCAACACCATGCCCGACTGAGGTTCAGACCATCGAGGTGGGCGATCTTTCCATCGCTGCGATCGCTAACAGTCGCCGGTGTGAACAACGTCGCCGGCTCTCTCACGGCCAACCGCGGAAGAAAGGCATCGAGCCAGCTCGCGAATTCCCCCGGGTCCAGCACTCGACGCATGCACTCGGCTTCCATCAAAGCGCTCGAGAGAAAATCGTCTCCTCCCGGCTCCCAGCCCTGGCAGTCTACATCAGTCGCGAACCAGGCCTTTGCCTTCCCCGTGAGGACCGCGCGCAACTCGTCGTCATCGCGGACATCGGCGTACTCATATGCCATGGTGATCGCGAAGGCGCTGTTGAAATGGGTCCCGACACGTGTCGGATACGTAGCTTTGGGCAGGAACGCCTCGAACCGCTCGCGAAAAGCCACTGCAAGCGGCTCGAGTGCCGTCCTCCATTTCTCGCCGTTCCCGGTGCCGTGCCTCTCCAGCTCCGCCGCGAGCATCAACAGCCACGCCCAGCCATATGGTCGCTCGAAGGTCGTGCTTGCTCGTTCGAGATACTCGAGCTCGGCTTTCACCTTTGCGGGCGTTAGCTGTGTCTCGAAAAGTTGTTCAACCGCTGACGCTTCCTCGAACTGGGGAAAAAGCCGCAGCAGAGTGGCGAGCAGCCAATAGCCGTGCACGCATGAATGCCAGTCAAAGCTGCCGAAGAAAATCGGATGGAGCTCGCGGGGCGACTTCAAATCGGCTCGAGAGCTGAGGACGTGGTCGAGCTTGTTCGGATATTCCCGGCCGACATGGCCAAGCGCCAGCCGCGCAAAACGCGAAGCCATGGCCTGCGTAAGAGAAGGCGAGATCAACGACGGAAAACCAGAAAATTCATCAGCAGGATGTTCGTGCCGAGCAGCATCAGCGCGGTAGGTATCTGAACCTTGATCACTGCGTTCTCGTCGGGCAGCTCGAGCAGCGCGGTGGGGACGATGTTGAAGTTCGCGGCCATCGGCGTCATGAGGGTGCCGCAAAACCCGGATAGCATGCCGATCGCAGCCATCACCGTAGGGTCGCCCCCGAATTTGTGAACGATCAGCGGCAAACCAATTCCTGCGGTCATCACCGGGAAGGCGGCGAAGGCATTGCCCATGATCATTGTGAAGACAGCCATCCCAATGGCGTACGTCGTCACGACGGCGAATGGATGATTCAGCGGAATCCACTTTTGCGCCACCGCGCTGACCACGTTACCCACGCCAGCCAGCGCGAACAGCGCGCCGAGCGCTGCCAGCATTTGCGGCAGGACCGCGGCCCAGCCAACCGCGTCCAGCAAGCGGCGGGCTTCACGAATCGGAGCGAGCGGCGGCGGCCTGAGCATCGTCATTCCGATGGCCAATGCGATGAGCGTAGCCAGCGCGAGTGAGATCACAGTGACCTGCTTGATATCCACCAGCGGCGAGCCGTTGAGCGTCATTCGCTTGAATGCGACAGTACCAAGAACCGTCACCACCGGAATAGCGAGCGCGGGAATGAAGAGTTTGTTTCCCCATCGATTCGCGCTGACCTCGCGTTCCTCACGAGAGTTCGCCTCGCCCTTTCCCGGGCTGAGACCCCTGACGCTTGCTGCCATGACCATGGCAATCACCAGCAAGCCATTGGCAAGATCGGGGAGATATGAGCCGGCGAGGAACGTAATCGCGTAGATCCCCCAGAAAGCAGAATTGTTCAGTCGCCTCGGGTTGCTCGCGTCGCGCGCGTTGACTATCGCCACGCCTGCCATCATCGCGCCTGTGAGCCAGTAGATGTGCTCGAGGGTAATCACTCGCCGTTACCCCGATTGGCCAGGTCGCGACGCAACCTTCTCTCGAGCAACAGCAGCCGCGTGCAGTGAATTATCAGCGCGCACACGGCTGTGGGAATCGCCCAGATCGCGAGGTCGGTCGGCTCGACGGAGATTCCGTTCTGCTCCAGAAATCCCCGGATCAGCAGGATCGATCCGATTGCTATGAAAATATCTTCACCGAAAAACAGCGCGATGTTATCTACTGCGGCGGCATTGGCGCGGATTCGATGACGGATCTCCTGCGGCAGCTCTCCGTACCTGTTCTCGGCGGCGCCTTCCGCCATCGGCGCAATCAGTGGGCGCACCATCTGAGGATGGCCACCGAGCGATGTAAGGCCAAGCGCGGCCGTGATCTGCCGGATCGCGAAATACGCGAGCAGCACCCGCGAGGTCGTCGCCGTGCGCAATCGGGCCACCACCGCTCGCGCGCGCTCCTTGAGCCCGGCGTGCTCGAGCAGCCCGATAACAGGCAGGACCAGCCATACGATTGCGACGTAGCGACTGGTGATGAATGCCTTGCCAAACGCCGCAATCACTTCCAGCGGGCCGAGACCTCCTGCGATTCCGGTGGCAAGACCGGCAACCGTGACAACCAACAACGGATTGATGCGCAGGACGAAACCCACGACCACTATCAATACGCCGATCAAAGAAAACATGGAGGCCCGGTTGAGCGGATTCCCAGAAGCCACTGGCCACAGAAACTTCGGGATTGACGCCTGAGGCTACAAGGTGACCCGTTCTGCGCCGATCCGGCTCACATCAGCGGCCGATCCAGTAGTTGACCTTGACCTGAAACACGTTCGTCGGGCGGTCGTGGAAGATCTCGCTGCGCTGTGTGCCGAAGTCGAAGTTCCCCGTCGGATCGTTGCCGGTTCGGCTCTGCGTCCAGACGAAGAAGACGGTCGAACCAGGCCGATACTCCCACCGCAGCACGGCGTTGCCGATAAGCGATCTGAACGTGAAATCCGGATCCGGGATGGTGAAAGGAGCGGCTGGACCCGCGCCATCAGGATCAACCGTGTACTCCGCGCCGCTTGTGGCAGTCGCGGGCGTGCGGACGATCGTACCGATATCCTGTCCGTAAATCACCTTGTGATAAGTGCGTGGAGCTGCGAACTCGCGGAACGAAGAGTACGCACCGCTGGCGATGAACGGCTGCGCGAAGAGCTGCAGAGTCAGGTTCGGATTGAACGTCCAGTTGACTCTTGTGTCGAGTGAGACCGTGCGCGTCTTGATGAACGCGAAGACGTAGCGACTTCCATAGAACGCGGTAGCCGTTGGATCTCCGACCGTCTGGACGTACTGCGCGGCATCTTCGTCCGCGATGAAGCTGGGCGAAAGACTGATGAAAACGTTGGTCGAAGGCTTGAGAGCCAACCCAGGCTGAAGTATCAGAGTGTGCGTATCGGAATTGATTCCGCGACCAGTCTGGATCTGAAAATCCGCGACGACGCTCCGCCGCGCATCGCTCGAGAGCTCCATCATCGCAAAGTTGTAACCGGTCCTCATCACCACTGGTCCGCCGCGGGTGAGCTGATCGTCGAGAACCGTCGGGTGATGAATCACGAAGCTGCGCACCTTCCAGTAGTTCAGGAACATGTTCTCGTAGTACGCCTGAGCCTGCGCGTCGGTACGGTCGCCGTCATAGTTGAACCGCTGCTGCGCGCCCGCCAGCCAGGTCACGTTCCGGTACCACGACCCGGGGGTTGACCACTGGTGCCCGACGTTGGCGTTCATCCACTTGAAGTCGGCCTGACCGAGGAACGATAGATCGTTCACCTCGAAGCCGGGGCTGCGCCAGTTTTGGGCGGTCTCCCAGAGCCAGTTGCCATTGTCTTTTGCCAGCCGGGTGTAGAATCCGTAGCCCTGGAGCGAGGTCGCGTTCGGCCGGTAGCTGACGTCGAAGAGCCCATCGCTCGTGACTCGCCGGTCGGGACGCTGGAAGTAATGCGCACTCGACTGCTGCGTCGCGTCGATCACCGATGTCGACCCACCCACGTCGGAGAACAGAAACGATCCGATCCACGAGTAATTGCGCTGTGCCCAACGGTGGCTCCAGTCCATTCCGCCGGATTCGGCGTGACTCCGCAGCCTGTCGGTCACGATCGAATCGTTCATCTGACGAATCGTAGACGTGAATCCGGTGCCGATCGTCGTAGCCCCCTGGTTCAGGTCTTTCTTCACGCGACCAACGAGATAGTTCGTGAGCGGCTCGACTTGCTGCGTCAGCTCGCCGGGATTCGAGCCGGCGATGTACTGCGCGTTCTCACGATTGGTGAGCGCATCCAGCAATCCGACCGTGTACCCGCCGTGCGTGCGACCGGTGATCTTCCCCGCGCTGATGATCGTGGTGTTGTCCGGAGTATCCGCGAAGTCGGCGTGGCTCTCCACATAGCCGTTCAGCTGCGGTGGCCGGCCGATGCGTCGTGAGTAGAAGAAATCCAGGCTCGAAGTGTTGCTGCAGAAGAAGCAATTGAAGTTTCCGAAATCGAACGCGTTGCTGCCGGCGACGAAAAACGGCCGCTTCTCCTGATAGTACGTCTCGTAGGCAGACAGGTTGATCGTCGCCGGATCGACTTCAACCTGGCCGAAATCCGGGTTGATTGTGGCATCGAGAGCCAGGCTCGGCGTGAGCAGATACTTGATGTCCGCTCCCGCGCTCATGCGAGTGTTGCTGCTCGAGTGATACGGGTCGCCCGGCTGAGCATACTTGAATTGCTGACGTGACTCGACGTAGGGGAGCAGCTCCAGTTGACGCGGCTGCGGGCCGATGACCAGGCCGGTAAGAGATCCGTAATAGGCCGGCCCACCCGCTTCGTTCAGCTTGCGGAACGACCACATGTCCTGTTCATGCAGGCGGTCGGTGTAGCGCCAGATCTGCATTCCCCACGTCTGTACGCTGTCCCGCGAGAAACGCAGCTGCGAATACGGGATCTTCATCTCCGCGGTCCAGCCGAGTGAATCGACGTGGGTAGCCGCTTCCCAAATGGGGTCCCACGACGGATCGCCGTTGAACTTGTCACCGCGAACGCCCGCTGGATTAACCTCGAACCACGCTTGATCGATCTTGTTGTGATACGGATCGAGATTGACGATCAGCTTGTCGGACGTAAGTGAATTGAACGAGCCGTTGTTGCCATTCGAGTCCAGCAGCTGATCTCGCCTGGATACGGGGGCGATGATGCCTCGCGCACCCAGGCTGTCGTACATCCGAGCGCCTATGTAAAGCGCATGCTCGCTGTAAAGGACTCTGACTTCCGTCCGCTGACTCGCCGGCAATCCTTCGTGCGGCTCCTGCTGCCGGAAGTCGGTTATCGGCTTCGCCTGTGACCAGGCTGCCTCATCGAGCTTGCCGTCGATGTTGATCCCTCCCGTCGCCGGTGAAGCGATCGCGACGGGGAGCGTCGTGGAGCTCGTCTGAACTGTCTGTGCGGCGCTCGTTATAGCAGTTGAAACGAAAACGAGCGCGAAGAATGGGGTTTTTCGCGTCATGGGTCGGGGGAGCATAGCGACAACGGGACGGGTTGTGTTACTTGGACAACTATATCCTACGCTCTGGTTTGAAATCCTGTTTCGACGGTGACGAAATTGGACGGACTCCCTTCGCTTTCTGATTTCGAGGCGGCAGCGTCGCTCATTTACCGGTCGATGCCGCCAACGCCCCAGTATGAGTGGCCATTGCTGAGCGCGCGGACGGGTGCCACGCTCTGGGTGAAGCACGAGAACCACGCCCCCACCGGCGCCTTCAAGGTGCGCGGCGGGCTCGTCTACCTCGACGCTCTCTGCCGCAGCGGGGAGAAACCGTCCGGCGTGATCTCGGCTACCCGGGGAAATCACGGCCAGTCCGTCGGGTTCGCCGCTCGGCAATTTGGAATACCGGCTGCCGTCGTCGTGCCGGTAGATAACAGCCTCGAGAAAAACGCCGCCATGCGCGCCCTCGGAGTGGAAGTCATCGAGCAGGGACACGACTTTCAGGCTGCCTCCGAAGTCGCCGATGAAATCGCGGCCCAGCGCGGCTGGCACCGCTTTCCGAGCTTTCATCCGTTACTGGTCTGCGGTGTCGGCACCTACGCGCTCGAGCTGTTCCGCGCGATTCCCGACATCGACACCATCTACGTTCCAGTCGGAATGGGAAGCGGATTGTGCGGCGTCATCGCCGCCCGTGATGCTCTTGGACTCCAGACTCGCGTAGTTGCCGTTGTCTCTCGCAGCGCACCGGCTTTTGCCCTGTCTTATCGTGAGGGCCGTGTGATCTCGCACGATGTCAGCACCAGGATCGCCGACGGCATGGCTTGCCGGACGCCGCATGCCGGCGCTCTCGCGATCGCGCTGGCGGGAGCGGAGAGAGTCGTCGAGGTCAGTGACGACGAGGTCGAAGCTGCTATGCGCGCTCTATTTGCGGATACCCACAACACCGCTGAGGGCGGCGGCGCAGCCGCCCTCGCGGCACTGCTTCAGGAAAAGCGGAGAATGCGCGGTAAGAAAACCGCCATCGTCCTCTCCGGCGGCAACGTTGACACTCCGCTATTCAGCCGAGTCCTCAGCGTCGTCTGACAGGGCGACGGAGAAAACTCCGTTAGTCGCGTCGATGTGAATCGCGCCGAACTGGGCAACGTCGCTTCCGAGAATTCCATCGCAGTTGATGAGGCCTGACTCCACGGGCCCGTAGACGATCACGTTCTCCAGCGGGATTGTTCTCCCCGCTAATGTCAAAGCGAGGATCGGCACCACTCGCGTGGTTTCCTTTCCCGTATGCGCGAGGCCGTGCACCCGGGCCGCCGAACTTCTGGTGAGCGTGCCGGTCTTCGCCAGCACAGTTGCGTTGAGGAAGCTGGCCTGGGCGCCGGTATCCAGGGCAAAGTGAAATTTGCCGCCGTCCTTGGTCCGCACTTCGATCAGCGGACGCGCCAGCCAAACCAGATTCCGCTCGCTCCCGACGGCGTCACCGCGAAAGATGGGCTCCTTTAGCGTGATCTTCCCGTCACGGTAATCCATTGTCAGATCGAAGTGACGGATCGTGTCCCAGCCGATTATGCCATCAACCGCGATGCCACTGGGCGGATCGCCGGCGGCGGAAGTACGCAGATACATCAGGGAGGCGTCGATTATTACAGCCGGCGTGTTGCTGATTACGATCGAGCCTATCTCGAGGCTTTTGATCGTGGTCGCTCTCACAGGCGCCGATCCGGAAAAAGTCTTTACCGAAAGCGTGTCAGAAGACAGGACCGCGCTTTTCGTGGCCTCCACCACTTCGGAGCTGATCACGGTCATCGTTGATCCCGTGTCGATCCAGAAGTCGTAGTCCTTGCCGTTGATGCGGACGCGAACCGTCGGCGTTCCGATGGTTGTGAGTCGCAGTGGCAGCGTGACCTCGTGACCGGGAAAATGGATGACCTCCTGCGGCGTGCTGGCGAATGCTTTCCCCCACTGCTCGAGCTCACTCGTGATCGTGTTGTCGGGGGCCGTCAGCGGCAGATCGCGCAGCTGCGACCACTTGTGTTCATAGCGCAGAGTGGAAGCAAGCATGATGCGTGAGGCGACCGCCACATTTATCTCCGCGACTTGCTGACTGACATCCAGCAACGCACGCTCGGCATCGCCGAAATAGCCTCCAGCCAACAGGGCCATTGCGCCCGCGAAGCGCGCTTCAGGATCGGTTCGGGCGGCAGTGCGCAGAGTATTCAGATCTGCATCAGCGAACGCACCCCAGTATGCCTCGGAGTATGGTGCGGGCCCCGCGGCCGGCACTGCCGGCACAGGCTCGGCCAGCGTCCCGCGAGCATTACCAGTACTGCGCGCCGCGCCGACGCTTGGTGGTAAACCGGGCCCGGGTTGAAGACTGACGTCCTGAGTCGCGATGAACTGTGGCTCCGATTGTAAATCACTTGCAGCGGCTGCGATTTGCGCGTACCCGAGCATCAACCCTATCGGGAATGCAACGGTTAATACGCGCGCGCTATTACCCCCGAGTCGAACGCAGCGGTTCGACCCTGTCGCGCCAATACTGATCTGACGCATACGGCCCTCGGTTAAAAAAATCGGAGCTCAAGGCGGACGATATTGATCTCCGATTCAACTCAGTAGTGGACCTTGGTGAGGTCCTTAGCTGGTGGGCCGTAGCTGAATCGCCGACTACAGTTGGATACGTTCCCTACGTAAAGGGTTTGGTGAATCGTCGCATTGTTTTGTAAACGTTTTGTGAACACTGCACCTGCGGCTAGTTCGCGATCTCGACTGGCGCGGCTGCGATCTCCGGGGGCGGGACGCGGAGAAACTGCGAACGGCGCGCGCTATCGCGCGAATCTGCGCCGGTTCGTTGTGCCACGACGCAAGCGCGCTGGCGTCGGCTGATGCTGCCAGGCTCGTAGTCCTCGGACGCGGATCGAATATCGAGTTGCGATTACTCGGCAGCTCACGCGAGACGAGCGTATGGACGCGTCCGTTCTGAAAGCACCATCCGATTTACTGCAGATGACTTCGAGAGGCGCCGGTCAGAATCGAACTGACGAATAGCAGATTTGCAGTCTGCCGCCTTACCACTTGGCCACGGCGCCGGAAAAACAAAGTTATCGGGTTCCCGCGTTCCAGAGCAATCGGGCAGCGTAGATACTCAGGGCGAGTCCGGCGCCCAGAATGACGACAAGCGCCACCAGGATCAGCGCCATCATCCCAATGTTGCCGTGTTTTGTGGTTCCAGCTGCAGGTGCGCCGGCGGCGAGATGCCGCTCGAGGAGCGCCACATTCTTCGTGTTCGATTTCCACGCGGCGTCGAACAGATCACCCAGAGCCGGAATCGCCCCCAGCACTGTGTCGATACCGACATTCACTACCATTCTCGCCAGCGTAAGAGCGGACGCTTCGGCGCGCGCAGCCTCCAAGATGATGTAGCCCGACATCGCGGCCCCGATGACATCGCCGATTCCCGGAATCAGCCCGATGATCGGATCGAGGCCGATTTTCCGTCCAGTACCCGGGATAGTAATCGAGTTATCGAGTGCCTTCGCCAGGAGCCGAACACGTTTCAGCCTTGGGTCAGGCGCATCGATGCTCACGTCATTAGGGGCGCGAACGTTCTGTTTCGGGTTGATCCGGCTCATCTCGATTCGCGTGCTTCGAGCGCTGACATTCGCGTGCTACCGGGATACGGTGTATTGCCCTTGATCGCACGCCACAGGACGTGATTGAAGAGATCCTCGTCCGCCGCATCGACTTTATTCAGAACGAGCTTCTTCGACGCTTCGGCCAGCGCGCCACGCGGTGGATTTTTCTCGTCGAGCGGAACGCTCGATCGAAGCGCGACATACGGTGTCAGGTCGGGCGTCGCTTCCCAGATTTCGCGGAGAGGCCGCCCGTAGTTGTCGAACTGGGACATCCGCGCCAGGCCAAGAATGTCTTCTATGGTAGCCAGGACATCGGTGGTGTTGGCAAAGCGGTGAAAGACTTTCCCCCTGTTATACGCCGAAATCACGAGTAGCGGAGAACGGTGGGAGTCTACGTGGTCGGGGCCATCCTGCGCGTCGTCCTCCAGCACGAATACCACCGTGTTTTTCCAGAACGGGCTCCTGGTGAGCGCCTCGACGATCCTACCCAGTGCCAGATCGTTGTCGGCAACATACGCGCGCGGCGTCGGTTTCCCCGCGGCTCCGCCGGATGTGTGGTCGTTTGGCAGCGCCATGACCTCCAGCGCCGGAAGATTTCCACTCCGCTCGAATTCACTGAAGTCCTTGAGCCAGACGTCGACGCGCGCCTGATCGGGGATGTCGAGATTCCATCCCGAATACGCGGTATTGGTGTGACCGATCAGCGCTTTTTTCGTGGCGATTGTCTGCACCGCCGCACCGGGCGCCGGCGGGTCGTCAGATTCCAGGACGAACGCGCCGTAGTTCCGGTAGGTAATTCCCGCGCGTTCCGCGAGATTCCACAGATATCCACTCGACGGCTCGGAGACGTCGTCATCGGGTATCACGCCGCGGTTGGTACCCTGATAATCGTAAGTCCGGCCGCGCCCGGAATAATTGCTCGGAACCGTTTTCTCGAGGTAGTCCGTCGCGTATGCTGCCATGGACCAGTTATGGCCATCAGGGCTCACCTCGGCGCTGACGAAAAACCGGTCGAAGATTCCGAACCGCTCGGCGAGAGCGTGATGATTTGGCGACACCGCTCGCGGAAAGAACAGAAGAGAGGTATCGCCATCCGCCTGCGGCAGATCACCAAGCATCTGGTCGTAGGTCCGGTTCTCCTTGATGATGTAGATGACATGCTCAAACGGGGGATACGTCCTGGGACGCGTGAGCGCGTCCCAGCTATTTGCGGAAGCCACCCGGTTCGAGAACGCGCGCAACTGTGTCGCGCTTGCGTTCGCTGCCGGTATGATTGACAGCGTTCCACTGATCTGGCCGAGCGTGTAGTCAGGCGTGTGCGCGGGCATCGGTTGGCCCGGTTGCCAATGTCCCGGATTGGGTCGGGTGCCACTCCCCTTTCCATTCACCACCAGCAGATCGTTGCCATCCACCTCGACGGCGGTCGGATACCATCCGACGGGAATCCTGCCGAGGAGTGAGTCCGCAGTTCGAATGGTCGCGACGCCAGACGTACCCGCTGCGAGGCTGAACACGGCTACCGCATTGTTATCTGCTTCTGCTACGAAAAGGCGCGCGCCGTCAGGTGAGATCGCAACAGCGTTCGGTGTGCTTCCTTCGCCGGTCCCTGCGGGAGATGCGTCGCTCAACGTCGCGATGACCCGGAGGCTCCTGGTGTCGACGACACTGATTTTGTCAGTGCTGCCGGAAGCGACGAACAGCCGGCTCCCGTCCGCGCTCAGCTTCATCGCCGATGGATGCCTTCCAACCGGGATGCGTGTACCTGCGTCCAGAGTTCCGTCCTGGCGTCGTGGGAACGCGGAAACTGTCGAGCCGCCCCAGGCTGACACGTAGACGAGACCGTCGTGGCCGACGACGACACCGTATGGATATTTCTCCGTCGCCAGCCGCTGAACGACGCGGCGCGACGGTACGTCGATCACGGCCAGCGAATCGGCCAGATTCTCGGCGGCATATAGCGTCCGGCCGTCCGCGGAGATTGCGATGCCAGACGGATAACGCGTTCCACTGTGATCCTTTGACTTGACCGCGAGCGCAATCGAGTCGGCGAGCGTCGCCTGGCCCGCACTCCAGCCGAAGCGGTAGATGACGTCCTGATTGCCGCCGGACACATAGAGGGATCGACCGTCGGGACTGAAGGTGAGTCCCAGGAAAACCGCCGGCAAAGAAATCTTCTGCAGCACCGCGCCGGATCGCCGGTCGATTACCTGAATGCCCTGCTCTCTCCAGCCGTTCAGCAGAACGATCACGCGGCTCCTGTCCGGCGAGAGCGTCATTGCCAGGGGCATCGCTCCCAGCTGATGCGTCTCACCGGCCGGGTCGAGAGTCGCTCCGGTCGGAAGCCGGCGGGGTCCGCCCACTTGCTCGATTGTGGCCGTCGCGTCTACTCGCGAACCTGACGATGAGGAGTTACATGCGGTCGCGAAAACCAGCGCCGCGGACACAAGGATCAGTCTTGGATTCATGCGCAAAAGATGGCATTGACTCGCGATTGTGCCAGTCGGATAATGCCCGGATGGCAAACACTTCGGGGCAGACGCGCATCGTTCAGGCGAGCCGAGCCGACATTCCGCTCATTCGCCAATTCATATTGGAGCTCGCGGAATACGAGCGCGCGCTCCCCGGCGAGGCCCCGGTCACGGAGAAGGATCTCGAGGAGACACTCTTCAGCCACCGCCCCGCTGCGGAAGTCCTCATCGCCTACCGGGGAGAGGACCCCGCCGGCTTCGCACTTTTCTTCCACAACTATTCGACGTGGCTGGGAAAACGGGGGATATACCTCGAGGATCTTTTTGTCAGGCCCAGCTTTCGGAAGCACGGCGTCGGCTTCGCCCTGTTGCGCGAGTTGGCGCGGATCGCCGTGGATCGTGGCTGCGGTCGGCTCGACTGGTCGGTGCTGACCTGGAATGAGCTCGCGATCAACTTCTACAAGCAGATCGGCGCCAGGCATATGGATGAATGGTCCACGTTCCGTCTCACTGGAGAAGCGTTGACACGCGTCGCCGAGACCCAGTAGACGACCGCTCCGTCAGCGGTGCTCGGTTACTCCCACCTGCCGGCAGTACTCGAGCACCGGACACACCGAGCACTTCGGGAGCCGACCAGTGCACACGTGCTTGCCGAACGGGACCAGCAGCCGGTTTATCTCCACCCAGTACTTTTTCGGCAGGCGCTCCTCGAGAGCCAGACGAGTGGCTTCTGGCGCGACGGTCCGGACGAAGCCCCAGCGGTTCGTGACGCGGTGCACGTGAACGTCGACGCTTATCTCGGTAGCCCCGCACGCGATGCCGAGCGTGAGATTCGCGCACTTCGGGCCCACCCCACGAAATGAAGTCATGATCTCGAAATCGCACGGAAGCTTTCCGCCGTACTCCGTGTCCACCCGGCGCGCGAGCTCGCGTATGTTCAACGCTTTCGTCTCGTAGAAGGTGGCCGGTTTGATCAGCTGCGCGATTTTCTTCACGCTTAGGCGGCTTACTTTCTGCGCAGTGGGAGCAGCGTCGAACAGTCGCAGCGCCGCCGGCAGCGAAACTTCGTCCAGCGTCCTCACGGAGATGATGCACGCGACGAGCTGGTGAAAGGCAGTGCTGAAACCGCGGTCGGCGAGGTCGAACATCGCGGCGTCGGCGAACCGCTTAACTTCAAGCCTGATTCGCCGTATTACCTCGTGGATATCGAAGGGGCGCTTTGCGGAGCGGGGACTCACACCCATTGGCACAGGTCGGTGCAAGGAATCGTCCAGTCGTCGAGATCGTCTCGCGCACAGAGGTTAAATGATCTACGGTCGTAGACCCCGCCAGCTGTTGGTAGTGTGGGGCGGGGCGGTAGCGTTGGCCGGGCTGACGTACTGGTTCGAATTCAGCGCACCCGCTTTCCACGAGTTGGTTAAACCGTTCTACTGGATCGTGGGCGCGACCGCCGTCTTCCTGACCTGGCGTTGGTTTCGATCGAGGTCGCGCAAGGATCGGCGCGGCGCCGATCGCCGCCGCGCCGACCGGCGCGATCGGGATGACGTTACTTCGTCCTGAGAATCGATAAGGTGAAGGCCGGAGGCACCGTCGCGCCCCTCGCCGTTATTCTGCCACCGCCCACTGATCCGGGTCTGACTCCAAATCGCAGGTAGGCGGCACCACCGTCGGTGATTCCAACCGGCGTGATGTTCGTCACGTCCAGTTGCTGGGTGTCCAGCGGCCAGAAGCCCTGGTTCACCGCTTCTGCGACAGAGCGCATGTTCCAGCTCGGGTGAGTAACGATTGGCTGGAGATTCGGCACGAGATCGTCCGCATAATTGGCGATTGCCCAATCGCGAACCCAGCCTGAAAGATCGTCGGTTACAGCGCGTGTGATGTTGGCAATTCCGTGCACATCCGCCGGAGGGTTCGCCAGCTGAAACCACATTTGACTCTCGTTGCCGCCCTTTCGATCCGCGGCGTACCTCAGAAACGACCAGATCGCCCCGCGTGTCGTGATGTTTCCGTTGTTGACGTACGGAGAGTTCCCCGGGGGGTTGGTGAGATACTCGATCAGCCGGCGAACGTTGGGCGCCCCGAAATTATCGAACGCGGTCTGCACCTTCGGCGAGGCCTGGATCTGCTGGTAGTCGATGTTCTGACCCGGTGACAATCCGCTGGCCCGGTAAAAAGCCAGCTCCTCCGCCTCGTGCGACAGTCCTTCGTCCAGAAAGACATCCTCGAAGCTGTTGGACGTCGTCACGTAAAGCCGTCGCGACGCGTTGATCAAATGCTGGAATTCATGCGCCAGAGTCGAGACCGTGACCGTTTTCACGAAGTCGACACTGCGCGTATTCTGATTGATAGCTCCCGCCGGATCCGGCACCAGCAGGTAGAACATCTCCGCGAAGTTGCTCGTCGTGCATCCGGCCAGGCTCGCCGTGGGCTGAACCGGGTAGAGGTCGCGGGTGAAGTAGAATCCCCCGACATAGTAGCTCACGCCGGGCGGTGTGAGCTCGTTCACGGCGCGCGTAAAGAAAAGCATCACGCGTTGATTCTTGTCGACGTCCGTCGGCGCGCCGAAGTTCGCGGTATCGACTGGATACACGAGAGTATCGAACGTAATCCCGAACTCGCGGTAATCCGCCGTGGTGAAGCCGTTCGGAGGGTTCGCGGTATCGGCAACTACGATCGCGCGATCCGTGATAGCGACCACTCGCCCCGTTCGCGTGCTCGGACTCGAGCAGGCGTTCGTGGAGTTGGTGTTCAGCTTCAGGATATCACCTATCACTGGCAACGCCGTGGTTCTGCGGAGTACTTCCGGCCGCTGCATAGCCAACCTGGCGGCAGGCATCATCGGCGTCAGCTCTCGTATCGACCGCTCCCGCAGTTCGCGCTCGAAAGATTCATCACGCGTTGGCGTCGCACGTGAGGCCATGACGCGTTGAAAACCTGGCGAGATCCCCCTGTTGGAAAAAGCCTCGATGGTGGTGTTGCCCGTCGAAATCGACAGGCGGAGCAGAGTCCCGTGGAAATCGGAGAAATAGGGAATAGCAATGAATTCCGCTCCCGACGCCGTGCCCTGGACGCAAAATTCGGAAGCAGCTGCTCCGGCGAGAACCACCATCTGGCCGACTGCGAGATCAGACGACATTGATCCCGATCCGCAGGGCGGCGGCAGCACGATCACGGTGGCAGTTCTGACAATCGGACCCAACGACGCGCGAAGCCCAATTGTCTTGTTGGACGCGTGCGCTGTAAGAATGGCACCGCTTCCGAAATTGTCCGCGGTGACCGCAGACGGATCGTCGGATTCGACGGTCGTGATCTGCCCGATGACGACGTTGCCGAACCGATCCGCTGCTCGCGCGTTGAAACGGAAGAAGTCGCCGATGCCGAGGAGCTCCACCGTGTCGCGCGTCACGAGTATCTGGGTTACCGCGCCGGGAACTGCCGCTGCGGTGAACGTTACCGGTTTCAGACCGGTGACTGTCGCCGTTGCCGTTTGAGTTCCAACCGCTGTACCCAGCGTCCATTCAACGGACGCACTCCCCGTTGCGTCCGTGATCGACGACTCGGCGCTGAGCGATCCCGACACG
This sequence comes from Gemmatimonadaceae bacterium, assembly GCA_036514115.1. Taxonomy (GTDB): domain Bacteria; phylum Gemmatimonadota; class Gemmatimonadetes; order Gemmatimonadales; family Gemmatimonadaceae; genus UBA4720. The sequence continues at coordinate 823 of DATBXT010000073.1, read as the reverse complement.
GTCGACCACGCCACGCTGACTCCAGCGCGATTGTTACCCTGCGCGTCGGTAACGCGAACTACGAGTGGCGCGGCGAGTTTTGTCCCGACTTCCGGTGTCGGCTGTGCATCGCCTGACACCAGGATGACATTGGCAGGCGTGCTGGCTCCCGGCCCCGACGAATCACCGCACGCAAGGGTCAGCGACACGACAGCGCAATGGAGGACGGACCGCAGAAACCGCATGTTCATAAGGTATGGGCAAGGCCGGAGGTTCGCTTTCGGTCCGGTCTCTGCGACAGGCCCATGCTGGTCAACAACAGGAAGAACGGGGCAAATGGTAAAACGCAGGTCAGACGAGCGCGGCAGGCTCTCGGCCTACTCCGGTCCACTCTACGCGGCCCTGAGAGCATCAGCCGACAAAGCCGGCACGCTCCTGGGCGCGGTCGGAATCTTTCTGGCAGCAGGATTGGTCGTCGCCGCGCTCGGCACCTGGATCTTCGTCGAGTTAGCCGAGCACGTTCAAATGGGCGCGAGTCAGGCGTTCGACGACGCGGTTCTTCGGTGGCTGGGTGCGCACCACTCGACGGCCTGGGACAACATCATGCTCGAGATCACGGCGCTCGGTACGGGCACGGTGGTGATGATGATCGTCGCCGTCGCCGCGCTCTTTCTCTGGCACACCCAGCACAAGCACTCGGCGCGCCTGCTGCTCGCCGCGGTGGCGGGAAACATCATCCTCAACGGCGTGCTGAAGCTCGTGTTCCATCGGGACCGCCCCACCGTGTTCGAGTGGCAGACCACGGCCGTCAGCTCGTCGTTCCCCTCGGGCCACGCCATGAGCG
>DATBXT010000072.1:0-3798 GCA_036514115.1 Gemmatimonadaceae bacterium | reverse complement strand
GGTTCTGCGCAGTGAGTGCGAGAATCGGTCATCGGCGCTCGATCTGCTCACGGTCGATGCGCTCATGACGCGCGCGTTGGAACTCGCTGCCCGGGACCCCGAATCCGTCGACGCTTTCGCCAAAGACGCGATGCAACGGATCGCCGCGAAGTGAAGGGCGAGCGTCAATGATCCGATGATCGTAATCCTCTTCACCGGCGGTACCATCGCCATGCGCAACGATCCCGGGGGCGGCGGCGCACAGCCCGGACTTACTCCGGCCGAGATCCTTCAGGCGACCAAAGGAATTCGCGCCATCACCGCCGTGGAGACTGAGGAATGGGGGCAGTTTCCCGGGCCGCACATGACCGTGGACAGAATGTGGGCGCTCCGGAATCGCATCGTCGAGCATCTGGCGCGTCCCGATGTGACCGGTGTTGTGATCACTCACGGGACTGACACGCTCGAGGAATCGGCTTATCTGGTGGCGCGGTCGACGGCCAGCGAAAAGCCGGTGGTGTTCACTGGAGCGATGCGCACTGTGAGCGACCTCGGCTGGGATGGCCCGGCAAATCTTTTCGAGGCAGTGCGAGTGGCTGCCAGTGAGGAGACGCGCGGCTTTGGCGTGATGGTAGTGATTGGCGGGCAGATCTTTGCGGCCCTCGACACCACCAAGACCAACACCCACCTGCTCGATGCGTTCGAAAGCCCTGGCCTGGGGCCGTTGGGTGTTCTTGATGAAGGCGAGCTGATTCTCAGGCGCGAGATGCCACCGTCGCCCCCCATCCTAAAACCTACCGCGCTCGCGACGCCCATCGACATCGTATTCGCCGCGGCTGGCACCGATGCCCGCCTCCTCGACGCTTCGCGCGAACAGGCCCGCGGCCTGGTGCTCGCCGCGATGGGCCGCGGCAACGTCCCGCCGGCGATGGTCCCCGGGATCCAGCGCTGGGTTGCCGACGGAAAACCCGTCGTCATCACCTCCCGCACCCAGGGCGGACGCGTCGGCCACACCTACGGCTATCCCGGCGGTGGCCGTCGTCTGGAGGAGATGGGTGCCATCTTTGGTGGATCACGTCGCGCGCAACAGGCTCGCATCGATCTCATGCTCGCCCTTGGCGCAGGGATGGACGACGCCCAACTCCGGATAATGTTCGACTCGTGAAGCCTGAGAGAAGACTCAATCCGCCAAAAAACGTCCGCGGCATCGTCAAGCGGTTGGAAGACGCCGGATTCGAGACATGGTGCGTCGGCGGAGCGGTTCGTGACGCGCTGCTTGGCCATCCGCACCTCGATTGGGATCTCGCCACTCGCGCGACGCCGCCTGAAGTGCGCAAGCTCTTTCGCAGCACCGTTCCCGTCGGCATCGATTTTGGCACAGTCGGCGTGCTCGACGAAGACAAAGTCATGCACGAGGTCACGACTTTCCGCCGCGACGTGCAGACCGACGGCCGCCACGCGGTCGTGGAGTTTGGAGCGTCGCTCGACGATGATCTCGCCCGGCGGGACTACACCATCAACGCCATCGCCTATTCGCCGAGCAAGGACGAAATCCGCGATCCTTTCAAAGGCCAGGAGGATCTCGGGAACAAGCTCATTCGCGCCGTCGGCGATGCGGGCCAGAGGATGCGGGAAGATCGTCTGCGGGCTCTTCGCGCGATCCGGTTCGCCTCGCGGTTTGGTTTCGACATCGAGCGCGATACCTGGGACGCAATCGTCGAGAGCGCGCCCGAGCTCGGCCGACTCTCAGCGGAGCGAGTGAAGCAGGAAATCGAAAAGACCATGGACCAGGTCGCGTTGCCAAGCAAGGCGTTCACCATGTGGCGGGACACTGGAGCATTCGGAACCCTGATTCCATCGCTGGCCCACGTCACCGATCGCCAGCTGGCGCCGATGGACCATCTGCGACGTCCGCTTCTCCCGCGTCGTCCGGCTCGTCGATCGACCAGGATCGCGGCGCTTTTCGCGTCGGTTCCCGGTCCCACCGTCAGAAAAACCCTCAAAGACCTCCGTTTTTCCAACAGCGACACCGAATGGATCGCCGCATTGGTCGAGAAGTGGCAGCAGATGGGTCCGGCGATGACGTCCGCCATGCTCAAGGCCGAGGAGATCTACGCGGCCGACCCCTGGGGCGAGCAGTATCCGCCCAGCGCGATGCTGCGGAGCTGGGCGGCCAGCGCCGGGCGCACGCGTCTTGCCCCATTGCTGCGGCTGGCTGATGCCAACTGGTGGGCAGGGCGGCAGGCCGGTGAGCCGGCGCCGTACAAGCAGACCATTGCGTCGGTTTACAAGCGGGCAATCAAGATTGCATACAAGGATCCGATCTCTCTGTCGGATCTGGCAATCGATGGAACAGATCTGGAAAAACTCGATATTCGTGGTCCGGCGGTGGGTGCTGCATTGAAGAAGATGCTCGAAGCCGTCATCGCCGACCCTCGCAGGAATACGCACGTGCAGCTGCTCGAGATGGCCAAACAACTACGCCCAACGTCATGACGCTTTTCCGCACCCGTACACCCGACTCCACCGTCTGGAAGCGTTTCAGATCAGGCCAGGACGGATTCACCTTCACGCGCAGCGGCGACGTTTACGAGGCGAAGGTGATCGCCAACGCCGAGCGTGTGGTCGATTTGTTCTATACGCTGAGCGAGCTGATGGCGCCCGCCGTCGACGTCTACATCTACGATGCACGGTCGAAGACATCGTGGAACGGGCAGACTATCGCGCTGCCTGATGTGCGGGACGCTGTTGCTCGTCTCAAGATGCCGCTGGCGACCTACGGCGGAGTCGAGATCACCTTGTTCACATCTGAAGATCAGCTCACACTCAGCCCGCAGCTCGAGCTGTTCATCTACTCCAGATCTGACCGTTGGGTGTATCTCCTCAACAGCATGAACCTCGAGGAGAGAGCGTCGCTCGAGGAGCGGTTGTGGGGGATTGCATCGTGGGAGAAAGCGCCGGCGCCGGCGCTGAGTGATGCAGTGGCAGCCGCGGCGGAACGCCTCGACATCAAGACGTCATAAGCGCCTACGCCGAACGTAAACTCATAGAGCGTTATGTTTGGGCGATGAAATTTCTCGCCCAATGAACGGCATCGCGCTCCTCTACACCGCAATCGCCGCCAGCGCCAACCTCCTCGGCGCGGCCGCAGTCGTCTCCCGCTCTCGCTGGAGCGTTCGCGCCCTCGAGAACATGGTCGCGTTCTCGGCGGGATTCATGGTGTCGGTGGCGCTGCTCGATCTCGCGCCCGATGCAATCCAGCAGCACGGAGAGAAAGCCGCGCTCATCATCCTGCTCGGATATCTGCTCGTTCATTTGACCCAGCACACCCTGGCGCCGCATTTCCATTTCGGCGAAGAACATCATCATGTGACCAAGACCGTGAGCTTCTCCGCGCTCGCCGGGCTAACGCTGCACACCTTCGTCGATGGTGTCGCTATCGCCAGCGGGTTCGGCGTCAGTCACGCGCTCGGAGTGTTGGTGTTCTTCGCCATTCTGCTGCACAAGCTGCCCGAGGGCCTGGCGATCTCGAGTCTCTTCCTCGCCTCGGGCGAGAGCAGAAGAGCCGCCCTCGCCGCGAGCGCGGTACTCGCAGTCTCCACTCTGGTTGGCGCCATACTGACCATGCAGCTGCCAGTCCTCGGCGAGTACGGTCTGCCTCTTGCCGCAGGCGTCACACTCTACGTCGGCGCGTCGAATCTCGTCCCGGAATTCCAGGGCAAGACAGGTTGGCGGTTGCCAATCAGCTTTTTCCTCGGCTGCGCGCTGTACTATGTGGCGCGGAGGTTGGTAGGACCGGGGTAGGCGGGATGCGGGATG
>DATBXT010000071.1:0-3399 GCA_036514115.1 Gemmatimonadaceae bacterium | reverse complement strand
GATGGCGAGCGTGGCGGTGACCGAGATGTTGCCGGTTGCGGTCGCTCCGTAAGGAACGAGGCCGAGCAGATTGGCGAAGAGGATGAAGAAGAAAAGCGTCAGCAGATACGGAACGAAAGCGTTGCCGTGCGGGCCGACGTTTGGCAGCACGACTTCATTTCGCAGATAGAGCACCAGCGCCTCGAGACCGTTTCCGACGCCAGCGGGCGCTTTGCCTTCGCGCGTCTTCCGGTTGTGTGCGCGAAGCGCGAGCAGCGTCGTCAGAATGCAGAGCAGCGCCGCAATCCACAGCATCACCACGTGCCTGGTCGGCGAGATGTCGAGCGCAAAACGGCCGATGTGAATCGGGTTCCAGTGCGGGAGCTCGTACTCGCACACGAATCCCGAATGCAGGCACGGAAAGTCGAGCGTGCGTGAATCGGTGATGTGCGGGGTGATGAAATCTTTTTGGTCAGCGATCATATTCGAGCAGCAGCGGTTCGGCCATCATCGTCAGAAAGAAAAAAGTCACCAGACTCACCAGCGCCGCGTCGAGCGAGAAATTGGCGATTCTCGCCAGCGGCGCGTACAACACCAGTATAGCGAACCTCAATACCGCTCCAATTCCCCAGCGGAGCATCAGCTCTCCGGGCGCGCCGTGTCCCCGACGCGCGGGTCGGAGCAGCGCATAAGAGCCGAGCTGTACTGCGAAAGCCAGTCCAGCCGAGATCAGCATGGCGTTGTGCTGATCGACACTTCGGAAGTAAGTCCTGAGAATGATCGTGGCGACGATAATCAGCGCCGCCGAGACTCCCGCGAAAAAACCGATCGCCCGTGTCGCCCTCACCGCCTGGCCTTTCGTTCGTCGTCGTCCTTCTTCTGGGCCGCGCTCACCTTGCGGTACATGCTGTAGAACGCGCCCCCGGCACCGACGAAGACTCCGAGGATAGTGAACACGCCGTCGGTACCTGCGCGCTTGTCGATCCACTGCCCGAGGAAAAGAAAGGCGACGATGGCGAACGCGAACTGCAGTCCCAGCCCGGCGAAATCGGCGCCGGAGAGACCCTGTTTGGGACTCGGTTGCGTCCGTTTTTCGTCATCCATTCCGCCGTGAAATTAACCGCTTGTGAAGAATTTCACAAGCGAAAAAAGGGCTCATTTCCGAAGAGACGCCGAAAATCCGGACAGCCCGCAAGTTCAACATTCACGCGAATTTAGGAAGTGACTTCGCCGTTGACCGCTCGTCTTAGTGTCGATAAGTTGGGCTTCTCGCATATGTGAGAACGGCCCCCCGCCCATAATGATTTAAAAGCTTTCATTCCCTTGGATAATCGCCTCGTTCTTCCGCTGCTCTGCGCAGCATCAGTCGCGTTCGCCGCGGCTCCCTCCTTCGCCCACGACGAAAAACCAGTTGCCAGCGCGGGACATCGCGGTGCAGCAGTCACCGCGCCGATCGTCACCACTTTCGACATTACGAGACCGAAGGACGACGCCGACAAGCTCCACTTCACCCTCAGCGTGAAGAACAACACGCCGAAGATGCTGGAGATCCGCTTCCCCGACGGCCAGACCCACGACTTCGTGGTCCTGGACTTCGCCGGCAAGGAAGTCTGGCGCTGGAGTGAAGGACGCATGTTCACCTCCGCCATGCGCAGCGAGACGCTCAAGGGCAAGGAAGACACGAGCTTCGAGGAGAGCTGGAGCTCCAAAGGACAGCATGGGTCGTTTACCGCCGTCGCGATTTTGCGCAGCGAAAACTTCCCCGTCGAGACCAGCGTCCAGTTCGTTCTGCCGTAGTCCAAAACGGTTTGTCACGAAAGAAAAAACGCGCTCACTGAGCGCGTTTTTGCGTCCTGGGATCGGCCTATCGGTCTGGCCCAGGCGATTCGGCCGGGTTACCCGTACCCCGGGTGCATTAGCGACGGGCTGCGCGCCGGAAAGTGAATGTTGTTGGGCTCATAACGCACCGGGTTCCGCAGCCATTCTTCCGCGTCTCCTCTGCTCTGGAATCCGCGTATCAGAACCTTGCCCACGTCGGTCATCGCCTCGAGCATTCGCGCTTTCCCGTAATCACCCGGGGTGTGAGTCACGATTGCCCACGCGTGTGCACCGATCTCTTCCGCCATCACCTGCATATAGTAGACAGCCTCGCGCAGATACTCGATTGTGGCCGTATTGGCGTCCCCCGGTCTCCTGTCCCATAAAAAGTTCATTCCAGGACGGAATTCCGGATCTGCGATGGCTTGCTCCACGACTTCCCGTAACCGGGCGATCGTGGGAAACTCGCTCCAAAACAGCAACACAACTTTGCGCGCGACGTCAATTCGGTATACTGGATTCATACCAGCTCGCGAACAGTTGGACTGGCTATATTGGCAAAATCGTCGCCACAGTTGTGCCCCGGGCCGGGGGGCTCGCGACGAAACACCAGTGTACGCAAGCAAAAACGCGTGGCCCCTAATCGTTGAGGGGCTTCCAGCGGCCGCTGCGAGTCGACAGCTGGCTCAAACGATTAGAGACCACGAGTTTTTTTGCAGCAGTGCGGGCCCAGGGACCAGGCCCCGTTCAGTTATTCGTTACTGCGCCAGGCACGGCGCTCCGGTGCCGTCAGACGTCGCGTTCGCCGGATCATTCTTGTTGCGCAATCCGTTGACGCCGGTGTTGGGCGCCGGGATGCTGGTGTTCGTCGACTGCTCGTTCGCGTCGTAGTACAGGCGGCCGGGAATCTTGGCGCCTGCCAGCGTCGGCACGAGGTTGGGGGTGCAGGTTCTCTTGTAGTCGTTCCATGCCTCTTCGCCGAGCTGGAAGTCGACGATGTACTTCTCGATGAGGATCTCGTTGAGAAGCGCCTGGCCCGCGACGGCCTCCGGGAAGAGACCGTGGTTTTCGCGCTCCTCATTGAGCTTGGCCAGCGCCGTCGCCTGGTCACCGGTGCGATACGCCGCCTCGGCCCAGATCAGGGTGTTCTCGTCGTACGTCACGAACGGCTGCTGATAAGCGGGATCGTTCCGCTCCTCACTGATCCAGTCGCGCGTCCCGTTGGCGCGGTACGAGAAGTATTCGGTGCGACGTGGATCGTTTCGGGAGCGGAGGAGCGTGTCGAGCGTGATGCCGGCGCCGAGATCGCCGCCGCGTGCCGCTGGCCCGTGGAACTGGTAATAGAAGTTCTGCTCGCCGGGCGTTTGGGTGAATGCTCCCACGTAGTTGCCCGCGTCGCTTCTGATTCCGAGCTTCGCTTCCGCGAGCGCGGCGGCATATGCCGCGGGCCGGACTTCGCCCGTGTGCATGTAGAAGCGCGCCTTGAGCGTGTGGGCGAACGGCACCCACAGCGTACGGTCCCCACCATAGGTCAGATCAGCCGCGCCCGGGCCGAAGTCCGTCGCACCGGCGGCTGAGATGTTCGCGATTCCCGCAGAAAGA
>DATBXT010000070.1:0-8142 GCA_036514115.1 Gemmatimonadaceae bacterium | reverse complement strand
AGGTGCGCCGCCATTCAGCCCAGGCCTGACCACCGTCCGTGAACAGCGCCAGCCACTTCTGCTGTGCAATCTGGACGAGACCAGGAGTACCAGGCTGCAACGCGATGCTCGGCTGAGCGAGGAACGCTGCCACCGGAGCGCCGGTCACGCCCCACTGCTCCATCGACGCCGTGATGCCGGCATTGTAGAACGCCGGAGCCTGCGCGGGCGTGAGCCCACCCAAACCACGAGCCGCTGCCTCCGCCTGAATGAACGCCACCTCAGCGTACGTCATCAGGTAGGACGGCCATGCATTGCCACCACCGCCGAAATAACCAGCGGCAGTCGCGCCCGGATACAACACTGCTCCGATGCGCGAGGCATTCGTGATATAAGGCGCCTCGGCGGATGCAGTCAACGCGTTTGGAGCTCCACGATAAGCACCGTCCGAGGTCGCTGGCTGTGCCAACACCGGCATTCTCGGATCGTTGTTGTCGCGCAGCACCTGCATCATCACGCGTGAAATGCGATGATCGTCGCGGGTGGCGAAATCAGCCGCCCACGGGTTGTTGTAGATACCGTCGCCGGGCCACTTCAGCTCGGCGTTGTCGGCATTGGAGGTGAACACGCCGCCCGGCGCGTTGAACGCTGCCGCAAGCTGGGCGCTTGCAGTGGCGGGATCGACGTTGACGAGGCGGAGCGCGAAACGCGCGCGCAACGAGTTGGCGAACTTCTGCCACTTCTTGACGTTGCCGCCGTAAATGAGATCAGCCTGGCCAAGGTCGCCCGTGGTGGCTGCGTTGAGATCCTTGCTGACCTGATCGAGAACCTTGAAGAAGTCGTCGTAGATATCCTTTTGCTTGTCATATTTCGGCTTCAATGTTTCGACGGGCGCCGTGGGCGAGCCTTTGAGCGCGTCGAAGTACGGGATGTCGCCGTACGAATCGGTGAGGTAGCCGAATACCCAGGTGCGCATAATGCGCGTGGGCCCAGTGATACCTGCATCGTTCGGGTTCTTCTCCAGCACCTTCTGGAAGTCAGCCAGCTCGGACGCGTAGGCGTTGTTGAAGAACGTCGAAGTCTGGGACGCTCTCGTGCGCCGATACGAATCCTCGTCGGGATACTGCACCTCAGCGAGGTGCTGAGCAAAGAACTCGGTCATACGAAGGTCGTAACCCGAGCCCAGCCACCGCGCCGTGGCGTTAGCCGTGGCATTGGTGAAGAGCGTCGACGTCGGAACGTCAGACGGGTTATTCGGATCCTTATTCAGGTTCGTAAGGTTATCCGAGTTGCACGCGGCCACCCCCAAAGCGAGGGCGAGGCCGGCGCTCGCGGTAATGAAGTTATGTCTCATTGTTGTGTAGTCTCTGATTGGCGTTGTGTAGTCTCTGGGTGACCGGTCACGGCGTGATTCGGAAGCTCAAACCCCAGCTCCGAGCGTTCGGCAGGGCGGCGAACTCGATACCCTGGTCGTTGCCCGTCGTGTACGAGAACTCCGGATCAATGTTCGGAACTTTCGTCCACGTGTGCAGGTTGCGGCCCGTAACGGCGAGAGAGATTGCATGGGTATTCAACCGCCCCGCCCAATTGGTGGGGAGGTCAAAACCGAACCGCAGCTCACGAAGCTTGGTGTAGCTCGCATCGTAGGTGAACGGCTCGACCGAAGGATAGATACCCTGGTAGTACTGCTCCGACGTAATGTTGACGTCGTTCGGCAGTCCGGTGTCGATGTCGATTCCATCGAGCACCACTCCCGGAGTGTCCCAATCGACCTCGCGGCCTCTGAGGGTCTCCTTGAGAACGCCGGCGTAATCTCCCCACATGTTGGTGATGCTGACGATGTTGCCACCGCGCTTGAAGTCGAGCAGGCCGGAAACCGTCAGGCTCTTGAAACGAACCGTGTTCGACCATCCGCCCGTCCACTTCGGCTGAATGTTGCCCAGCACGCGCTGCGCGCTGGCAACCGGGTAGCCACCGGACGTGTAGATCTTTCCAGTCGCGGAATCGTGCTCGAAGCCGAAGCCGAAAATTGCGCCGTAAGGCTCGCCCTTTCTCGCTTCGATGTTGGTGTCCCAGCTCGTGCCCAGGATGAAACGGTCGATCCCCGGTGCGAGCTCGTCAACCATGCTCTTGTTCTTCGAAAAGTTGAAGGTCGAAGTCCAGTCGAAGCCGTTGGCCAGTTGAACCGGCGTGACGCCGAGCAGGAAGTCGATTCCCTTGTTGGTAATCTTGCCCGCGTTGACCGCCTTCAGGGTGAAGCCAGAAGCCGGTGACACCGGGATCGTGAAGATCTGATCTACAGTCGCCTTGTTATAAGCGCTGAAATCAAAGGTCGTACGGCCGTTCCAGAGACTGAGCTCCAGACCCACTTCCTTCGCCTTGGTCTTCTCAGGCTTCAGATCCGGATTGGCGATCGTGTTCTGAAGGCCGAAACGGGGCTGATTGGAGATCGGGTTGGTGCCAACATAGGTCGTCGCCAGCTGATAAGGATCGGCGTCGTTTCCTACCTGCGCGTACGCGGCGCGAACCTTCGCGTAGGACAGCACGGAGTTGTGCAGCGCAGGAATGGCGTCGCTCAGCACGAAGGACGTGCTGATGGAAGGATAGAAGTAAGAGTTATTTCCCTGCGGCAGCGTCGAAGACCAGTCATTTCTGGCCGTCCCTTCGACCGTCCACCAGTTGTTGAGGGTGAACGCCGCGTTGGCGTACACGCTGTTCACCTGCCGGCGTGAAAGGAACTGAGTCGGCGTCGGAGTGATGGCCGCGTTGGAGATGTTGTAAATCCCCGCCACGGAGAGACCCGGCGTCGAGATGCCGTTGGTGTTGAACACCTCGCGACGCACCGTTCCACCGACCGTTCCATTGAGCGCGAGGCGGGAGCCGAGACCCCTGTTCATGATCAACAGAAGGTCGCTGTTGTTCTGATTGCTGTAATCGCTGATGGTGCGCATACCGCCGAAATAGTTCGGACTGATGCCGTTGCCCTGAATATTTCCCTGCGCCCAACCCTGATCGATTCCGAAACGATAGATGTCCGAACCGGTGCGTCCGACGAGGTTCATCCAGTCGGTGAGCTTGTAGGTCGCGGAAACAGTTCCGATGAAGCGATCGCGATCATCCTGGAGCGGATTCTCGTACTGCATCCAGAACGGATTGTTGTGGAAGTTGTAGTTCCAGTTGAACTCGCGATTTGCGGGACCGTTGTTGCTCGCCCCGCCGAGGCTGTAGTTACGCAGCGCGTCCATGTCGACCTGGCGGCCGAACCAGACGAAGCTTTCAAGGATACCGTTGTTGTAGCCCACGCCCGGACGGCTTCCAGCCGCATTGTGGATGTACTGAAGCGTTGCATCAGCGTCGAGCTTGCTGGTGATCTTCAGCGCGCCGTTCAACAGACCGGTCGTCTTCTGGAAGGTGTTGTTCGGGATGTAGCCAGTGATGTTGTCGCGGCCCAGCGAAAGGCGCGCGCTGGCGCGATCGTTTCCACCGCTCAGAGCAATGGTCGCCGATCTGGTGTGACCGGTGTTGAAGAAGCTCTCAACGTTGTTCGGGTGCGCGATCCACGGTGAAGCTGCCGTCGGGCTGGTGAACTGGGTGCACGGCACCGTCTGGTCGTAGGTCGTCGTGCCCGGCACAAACACGCAGCCGTACATGCGGCCATCGAGCTTGGGACCCCAGCTCTGGTCGGCGAAGTCGTTCACGCCACCGCCAGCGCCATCGTAGTACGCGAACTCCGCTCCCGCGCCCTGCCCATACTGGTTCTGGTAGGTGGGAAGGATGGACGGCTTATCCCAGGTGTACGTCGAGTTGACTTCGATGCGGCCACGATTACCACTCGAGGCGCCCTTCTTGGTCGTGATGAGGATGACGCCGTTCGCCGCCCGTGAGCCGTAAAGAGCTGCGGCGTTGGGACCTTTCAGGACGGACATCGTCGCGATGTCGTCCGGGTTGACGTCGGAAATGGCGCTTCCGAAGTCATAGCCACCGTCTTCATCGCCAGGGCGGCTGCGATTCGAGATCGGGGTACCGTCAACCACGAACAGCGGCTCGTTGCTGCCGGTGATCGAGTTGGCGCCGCGAATGACGAGGTGGGTCGAGCCACCCTGAGTGCCGGATCCGGTGATCGCTACGCCGGAGACCTTGCCCTCGAGCTGCTCGACTACGTTGATCGCCTTCGTGGAATTCAGTTCAGCGCTGCTCAACTGCTGTTGTGCCGTGCCGAGCTGGCTTTTCTCTCTGGTCAGACCAAGTGCGGTCACCACGACGCCCTGAAGCTCGGTCGCCGCCGTGGACAAAGAGAAGTTCTGGGTTACCGGTGCACCGGTGATCGCGACCGAAGCCGAGCTAGGCTGGAAGCCCAGGCGCCGGGCGAGCACTGTGACCGTGGTGCCATTCGCCGTTGCGGGAACCGTAAACGTGTACGCTCCCGTTTCGTCGGTGAAGGCCCCGAGGCGCAGAGTCGGAATACTCACGCTCGCGCCAGCTACCGGAGTTCCGCCAGTGCCGGTGACCTGGCCACTGATGGTCGTTCCCTGCGCCTGAGCGAGTACAGGGCTTAGCCCGAACACGCTCACGATCGCAAAGAATCGAGAGATCTTACCTGTCATTCCCATTACGCACCTCGCAGAAAGTGAAACTGGGATGATTCCGTCGCGTATGTCGTAAGACCGGGCGGCCTCGAACAAATCGCGACTATGTCGGCTGCACGAGTGCGCTCGCGTGTATGAGGATCCCGCGCGCACGATGCAGATAGGCAAACCCGAATGCCCCCAGCCCGGGGAATCTCGGGAATGCCGGATATTCTCTAACAATAGGGGCCCGGTCAGGCCAAAGTCAACGCTCCTGCGCCAGCAGAGCTGTCACTTTGACGACAGGTGCCTGATACGTCGGTTCCGACGCAACAAAAAAAAAGGGGGCGAGGCCCTAAGGCCCGCCCCCTCTGTCTTTTTCAGACACTTTACGCCGCGCTGGCTTTCTCCGTCACCACCCGGACCTGATCGTTAAGGACCTGCATGAAGCCGCCGCTCACGTTGAAGCGCCTCCCCGCACCGAGGCGCAGTTCGCCGTTTCCGAGCAGCGCCATCAAGGGCGCGTGGCCGGTAAGAATGCCGACCTCGCCGTCGTACGCCGGAGCGATGACAGCGTCCGTTTCCCCTTCGAACAGCACGGACTCGGGCGAAATCACGGAGACCTTGAGCATTACGAGTTCGACAGCTTCTGCGCAGTCTCGACCACGCCGTCGATGCCGCCCTGCATGAAGAACGCCTGCTCCGGGTACTGATCGAACTCGCCCGCGACTAGGCGCTCGAACGAGGAGATCGTTTCTTCGAGCTTCACGTACTGGCCCTTGATACCGGTGAACTGCTCGGCCACGGCGAACGGCTGCGACATGAACCGCTGAATGCGGCGCGCCCGACCAACCACCAGCTTGTCTTCCTCGGAGAGTTCGTCCATCCCGAGAATGGCGATAATGTCCTGAAGCTCCTTGTAGCGCTGCAGAATGCGCTGCACATCGGTAGCTACCTTATAGTGGCGATCACCGATGAACTGCGCGTCGAGGATTCGCGAAGACGAAGCGAGTGGATCGACCGCCGGGTAAATGCCAAGCTCGGTGATCGCACGCGACAATACGACCGTCGCGTCGAGGTGCGCGAACGCTGTTGCCGGTGCCGGATCGGTGATGTCGTCCGCGGGCACGTAGATGGCCTGCACCGAGGTGATCGAGCCATTCTTGGTCGAGGTGATTCGCTCCTGCAGATCCCCCATCTCCGTTGCCAGCGTCGGCTGATATCCGACCGCGCTCGGCATACGACCGAGGAGCGCGGAAACTTCCGAACCTGCCTGGGTGAAGCGGAAGATGTTGTCGATGAAGACGAGTACGTCCGCGTTCTCCACATCGCGGAAATACTCGGCGACGGTCAGACCGCTCAAGCCCACGCGGAGACGCGCTCCCGGCGGTTCGTTCATCTGCCCGTAAATGAGCGCGGTCGAGTTTAGAACGCCCGACTCCTTCATCTCCAGGTATAGATCGTTCCCTTCGCGCGTCCGCTCGCCCACACCGCAGAAGACGGACTTGCCACCGTGCCCCTTCTGCACGTTGTTGATCAACTCCATGATGACGACGGTCTTGCCGACGCCGGCGCCGCCAAACAATCCGATCTTTCCACCCTTCACGAACGGCGCGATCAGGTCGATGACCTTGATGCCCGTCTCGAAGATCTCCGTTTTCGGCTCGAGGTTCGCAAACTCGGGAGCAGCACGATGAATCGGCCAGCGCTCGACGCTTGCAGGAATCTCGGGGCCGTTGTCGACTGGGTTGCCGATCACGTTCAGAATTCTTCCGAGGGCGGCCTCACCAACCGGAACTGTGATCGGGGAGCCGGTGTCCTCCACTTTCATTCCGCGAACGACAGCATCGGTCGAGGACATTGCAACAGCGCGCACCTGGTTGCGTCCGATGTGCTGCTGCACTTCGACGGTAACATCTATGTCTGCGCCGGAATCCGATTTCTCGCGGATGCGAAGCGCATTATATAGCTCCGGCAGGTGCTCTGACTCGAACTCGACGTCGAGGACGGGTCCGATCACCTGCACGACCCTGCCGACGTTCTTCGCCGTCTTCGAATCGGCATCCGCTCTGGCGGCCTTCTTTCTCTCGGTGCGAACGGCTGTTGCCATGATTACCCCTGTAGTGCAGCGGCACCGCCGACGATTTCGGCGATTTCCTGCGTGATCTGCGCCTGACGGGCGCGGTTGAAGGTGCGGCGTAAAACGTTGAGCATCTCACCGGCGTTGTCTGTTGCATTCTTCATCGCGGTGCGCTGCGCACTCTGGAACCCGGCCTCGTTTTCCACCAGCGCGCGGTAGACAGAGTTGCGGACATACGACGGAAGCAGCTGGGTGAGAATCACTTCGGCCGACGGCATCAGGATATAGTCGGGCTGCGCACCTTTGCGTTCCGGTGGTGTGACCGGCAATACCTGTTGCGAAGTTGGCGGTGTCGAGAGCGCGGAATTGAACTTCGAGTAGATAACGTAAACTGCGTCGATTTCACCCGATGCGAACCGCTCAATCAGTCCGTCGACGAGCTCGGAGGCGTTGGCCCCAGTCGGCTGGCCGGTAATATCTGTCCGGCTCGATGCGACAGCGCGCCCTATGTACCGGAAGTAGCCGAGACCCTTTTTGCCGACCACGTGCAGCTCCTGCTCGACGCCCTGCTGGGTAAGCCGCGCCAGAAGATTACGCGTTTCCTTGAGGATGTTCGCGTTGAACGCGCCGGCAAGTCCGCGATTGCTGGTGAGCAGAAGGACGGCGGCCTTCTTGATGGCCGCGGGCTGCCGCATCAGCGGAAACTTCTCGGCCAGTTCAGGCGTGTAGAGATTGGCGATGACTTCTGTCAGCGAATTGGCATAAGGACGCGCGGCGACGACGCGATCCTGCGCGCGCTTCATCTTGGACGTGGCCACCATCTCCATCGTCCGCGTGATTTTCCGCGTGTTCTCAACGGACTTGATGCGCCCTTTTAGCTCACGGCCCTTCGCCATTCGTCAGCGCTTTTCCGCGGTGAACTGCTTGTTGAAAGCATCAATCGCGCGCTTGAGATCGGCTTCGTTCTCCTTCGACAGCACTTTCTCGGAGCGGATCCGCTGCGTGACCTGCGGGAATTCCTTCTCGACGAACTGGAGGAAGCCGCGCTCCCAGTTCTTAAGCTGGTTGACCGCGATCTGGTCGAGGAGGCCGTTGGTGACCGCGTAAATCACCGTCACTTGCTGCTCCACTGCCATCGGCTGGTACTGTGGCTGTTTGAGCACTTCGACCGTGCGCGCACCCCGCTCCAGCTGCTTCTTGGTCGCGGCATCGAGATCGGACGCGAAGGACGAGAACGCCTCGAGCTCGCGGTACTGGGCGAGGTCGAGACGAAGTCGGCCGGCGACCGAGCGCATCGCCTTCACCTGCGCCGAGCCACCGACGCGGGAGACGGAGATGCCTACGTTGACAGCGGGGCGAACACCGGCGAAGAACAGGTCAGCCTCCAGAAAGATCTGGCCGTCCGTGATCGAGATGACGTTGGTGGGGATGTAGGCCGACACGTCGTTCGCCTGTGTCTCAATGATCGGCAGGGCCGTCAGTGAGCCACCCTTGTACTCCTCGCTCATGCGCGCGGCG